>NZ_JBSFJF010000009.1:0-177899 GCF_053597915.1 Streptomyces sp. NPDC001219
CTCGACGTCCGTGCGGAGGATCAGCCCGTCCCGTCCGGAACCCGCCAAATCCCGCAGGTCCAGGCCGTGTTCCCGGGACTCCGCGCGCGACTCCCGGCGGTTGTCGCGGAAGGTGTTGACCCGCCGGGCGGTCGCGAACAGCGGGATCATCGCGCCCAGGACCACCTGGAGGGAGCAGCCGGTCTGCAGCAGCAGCTGACCACCGGGAGCGTCCAGCGCCCAGGCGGCGAGCATGCCCATGCTGAGCACGATCCAGCTGAGCATCGCCACCGCGAGGCGGCCCCGCGGCTTGGGGTACTCGACCCGGCTCACCATCAGCCAGGCCACCCCGATGATCGCCAGCAGCGTCGGCAGGAACGGCAGCTCCAGCAGCACGATGGCGACGACGGTCAGGGCGCCGAACGGGCTCGGCATGCCCTGGAAGATCCCGTCACGCAGCGTGACACAGGAGAACCGCGCCAGCCGGAGCACCACCGCCAGCAGCACCACCACCGCCGCGACGACCGACACCCGCTGGTGCGCGTCCTGGGCGACCATGCCCCAGGTCACGACGAAGTACGCGGGCGCCAGGCCGAAGCTGATCAGGTCGGAGAGGTTGTCGAGCTCCGCCCCCATCGCCGAGGCCCGCAGCTTGCGTGCCACCAGCCCGTCGAAGAGGTCGAAGACCGACGCGAGCAGCATCAGGATCACGGCCATCGCCGCGCTGTGCCGGGCCATCCCGCCGTCCTCGTTGCCCGTCAGATGCGGGATGAGGACGCCGGTGGTGGTGAAGTACACGGCCATGAAGCCGCAGATCGCGTTGCCGAGGGTGAGGGTGTCCGCTATTGACAGCCGCGTGGACAGCGGCATGTCGTCCTCGTCCTCGTCGGTCTCCGGCGCCCAGCCGGCCTGTGTCTCCGGATCAATCACGGTCAAGGCGAGTCACCCCCGCGGTAGTGGCCTGGCCGACCTCGACCGCCGCCTCGACGCCCTCCGGGAGGTACACGTCGACCCGCGAGCCGAAGCGGATCAGTCCGATCCGCTCGCCCTGCTCGACCTTGGTGCCCTGGGGCACGTACGGGACGATGCGGCGGGCGACCGCCCCGGCGATCTGCACCATCTCGATGTCGCCGAGCTCGGTGTCGAAGTGCCAGACCACCCGCTCGTTGTTCTCGCTCTCCTTGTTGAACGCCGGAACGAACCCGCCGGGGATGTGCTCCACGGAGGTCACCGTGCCGGCCAGCGGCGCACGGTTGACGTGAACGTTCAGCGGGCTCATGAAGATCGCGACGCGGGTCCGTCCGTCCTTCCACGGCATGATGCTCTGCACCACGCCGTCGGCCGGGGAGATGACCCGCCCCTGAGCGATCTCCCGCTCGGGGTCGCGGAAGAACCACAGCATGCCCGCCGCCAGTGCGGTGGTGGGCACGGCAACGGCGGCCCAGCGACCCGACCGGCGGGACCGGGCGAGGCTGACCGCTGCCGTGGCAACGGTCGGCAGGAGCCACGGCGACGCTCCGCGCGCGAGGCGGACGCGACCGCGTGGTGCAGGAGATTGGCTGTGGGGCATGGATGACCTTCGTAGCGGAGGATGCCGCTTAGGGATACGGGGGACGGCGGCTTTCCATGGATGCTATCGGTTACGAGCGGCAACTGGCCAAGAGCCAGAGCCAATCCGTGGCCGAAGAACGATGACGGGGTGTGATCTTTGTCTAGGCCAAAAGGGCCCAAACGGGACGTTCACCCCTGGATTCGGTACTCCTCCAGTAGCCGTCGGCCAATGATCATTTTCTGGATCTCGGCCGTACCTTCACCGATCAGGAGCATCGGGGCCTCGCGGTAGAGACGCTCGATCTCGTACTCCTTCGAGAAGCCGTAGCCACCGTGGATACGGAACGCGTCCTCCACCACCTCCTTGCAGTACTCGGAGGCCAGGTACTTCGCCATGCCGGCCTCGAGGTCGTTTCGCTGGCCCGAGTCCTTTTTGCGAGCGGCGTTAACCATCATGGCATGGGCCGCTTCGACCTTTGTCGCCATTTCCGCCAGTTTGAACTGGATGGCCTGGTGCTGGGCGATCGGCTTGCCGAAGGTGTGGCGCTGCTGGGCGTACGAAACACCCAGTTCGAAGGCGCGCTGTGCGACACCGCAGCCGCGCGCGGCGACGTTCACCCGGCCGACCTCGACGCCGTCCATCATGTGATAGAAGCCACGTCCGGTCTCGCCGCCGAGCACGCGATCGGCCGGGATGCGCAGCCCGTCCATGATCAGCTCGGTGGTGTCGACACCCTTGTAGCCCATCTTGTCGATCTTGCCCGGAATGGTCAGGCCGGGCCGCACCTCACCGAAGCCGGCCTCCTTCTCCACGAGGAAGGTCGTCATCGACTTGTGCGGCGCGGTGCCCTCCGGGTGGCCCTCGTCCGTACGGCACAGGACCGCGACGAGCGTGGACGAACCGCCGTTGGTGAGCCACATCTTCTGGCCGTTGAGGACGTACTCGTCGCCGTCCCGCACGCCCTTGGAGGAAATGGCCGAAACATCCGAGCCCAGTGCGGGCTCCGACATCGAGAAGGCGCCCCGGATCTCACCGGCCGCCATCTTCGGGAGGAAGTAGTCCTTCTGCTCCTGCGTGCCGTGCTGCTTGAGCATGTACGCCACGATGAAGTGGGTGTTGATGATGCCGGAGACGCTCATCCAGCCGCGGGCGATCTCCTCCACGGTGAGCGCGTAGGTGAGCAGGGACTCACCCAGACCGCCGTACTCCTCGGGGATCATCAGGCCGAACACGCCGAGTTCCTTGAGGCCCTCGACGATCTGCGACGGGTACTCGTCGCGGTGCTCCAGTTCCGTGGCGACCGGAATGATCTCCTTGTCCACGAAATCGCGGACGGTGGAGAGGATTTCCCGCTGGATGTCGGTCAGGCCCTCGGTCTGCGCGAGACGGGTCATGGCTACTTCTCCTTCTTGGCCGGCGGGGCCTGCAGCTCAGGGCGGCCGGGCTGCTCGCCGCCGCGCTCCTTGATGTAGGTGGCCGTGGGGACCATGACCTTGCGCCGGAAGACGCAGACCAGGGTGCCGTCCTGCTTGTAGCCCTTGGTCTCGACGTACACGATGCCGCGGTCGGACTTGGACTTCGACGGGGTCTTGTCGAGCACCGTCGTCTCGCCGTAGAGAGTGTCGCCGTGGAAGGTGGGCGCCACGTGCCTCAGCGACTCGATCTCCAGATTGGCGATGGCCTTTCCGGAGACATCGGGCACCGACATGCCCAGCAGCAGGGAGTAGATGTAGTTCCCGACGACGACGTTCTTTCCGAAGTCGGTGGTCTTCTCCGCGTAGTTGCTGTCCATGTGCAGCGGGTGATGGTTCATCGTGAGCAGACAGAAGAGGTGGTCGTCGTATTCGGTGACGGTTTTCCCGGGCCAGTGCTTGTACACATCGCCGACGGTGAACTCTTCGTAGGTGCGGCCGAACTGCATCGCGCTTATGCCTCCGGGGCCTCGAACTTGGATGTGCGGATCATGCCGGCGGCCCGGCCCTTGCCGGCGACGACCAGTGCCATCTTCCGGCTCGCCTCATCGATCATCTCGTCGCCGAGCATCGCGGAACCCTTGGCTCCGCCCGCCTCCGAGGTGTGCCACTCGTAGGCGTCCAGGATCAGCTCGGCGTGGTCGTAGTCCTCCTGGGAGGGCGAGAACACCTCGTTGGCGGCCTCGACCTGGCCCGGGTGGAGGACCCACTTGCCGTCGAAGCCGAGGGCGGCGGCGCGCCCGGCGACCTCGCGATAGCCGTCAACATTCTTGATCTGAAGGTACGGGCCGTCGATCGCCTGCAGATCGTAGGTGCGTGCCGCCATCAGAATGCGCATCAGAATGTAGTGATACGCGTCCGCCCCATAGCCGGGCGGCTGCTCGCCGACCACCAGGGACTTCATGTTGATGGACGCCATGAAGTCGGCCGGGCCGAAGATGATGGTCTCCAGGCGCGGCGACGCGCCGGCGATCGCGTCGACGTTCACCAGACCCTTGGCGTTCTCGATCTGTGCCTCGATGCCGATCCGGCCGGCCTCGAAGCCCATGGTCTTCTCGATCTGCGTCAGCAGCAGGTCCAGCGCCACGATCTGCTGGGCGTCCTGGACCTTCGGCAGCATGATGCAGTCGAGGTTCTGCCCCGCGCCCTCGACGACCGTGATGACGTCCCGGTACGTCCAGTGCGTCGTCCAGTCGTTGACCCGTACGACCCGTGTCTTGCCGGTCCAGTCGCCCTCGTTCAGCGCCTCGACGATGTGGTGCCGGGCGCCCTCCTTGGCGAGCGGCGCGCAGGCGTCCTCCAGGTCCAGGAAGACCTGGTCCGCCGGGAGGCCCTGGGCCTTCTCCAGGAAGCGCGGGTTGCTGCCGGGGACCGCGAGGCAGGAGCGCCGCGGCCGGCCGCCGGGCGGGCGGTTCGCCTGGGTCATGCGGGGACCTCCAGAGGGTCGAGCTGGTTCGCTTTCCGGATCTCGTCGACGATACGGCCGATGATCTCCGTAATACCGAAGTCCTTGGGGGTGAACACGGCCGCCACTCCGGCTTCCCGGAGGGCTGCCGCATCGGCGGAGGGAATGATGCCGCCGACGATGACCGGCATGTCGTCGACACCGGTGCGGCGCAGCCGGGCCAGTACGTCCGGCACCAGCTCGGCGTGCGAGCCGGACAGGATCGACAGCCCCACACAGTGCACGTCCTCGGCGACCGCGGCCGAGACGATCTGCTCCGGGGTCAGCCGGATGCCCTGGTAGATCACCTCGAAGCCGGCGTCCCTGGCCCGTACGGCGATCTGCTCGGCGCCGTTGCTGTGCCCGTCCAGGCCGGGCTTGCCGACCAGCAGGCGCAGCTTTCCGCTGCCGAGTTCGGCGGCGGTCTTGGCGACCTTCTCGCGGACCGCGGCGAGCGGGCTGCCCTCCTCGGCGGCGACCGCCAGCGGGGCGCTGGAGACGCCCGTGGGGGCCCGGAACTCGCCGAAGACGTCCCGCAGCGCCCAGGCCCACTCGCCGGTCGTGACACCGGCGCGTGCGCACTCCAGGGTGGCCGCGAAGAGGTTGCCGTCGCCCGCCGCGGTCTTCTTCAGGCCCGACAGGGCGTCCTGGGCGCGGGACTCGTCGCGGTTGTCCCGCCACTCGTGCAGTGCCTGGACGACGCGTGCCTCGTTGGCCGGGTCGACGGTCATGATCGCCGTGTCGAGGTCCGCGGTGAGCGGGTTGGGCTCGGTGCCCTCGAAGCAGTTGACGCCGACGATCTTCTCCTCGCCGGCTTCGATCCGGGCCCGCCGCTCGGCGTGCGCGGTGACCAGCTGCGACTTGAGGTAGCCGGACTCGACGGCGGCCATCGCGCCGCCCATCTCCTGAATCCGCTCGATCTCGGTGAGGCATTCGGTGACCAGGGCGTCCACCTTGGCCTCGATGACATGCGAGCCGGCGAAGATGTCCTCGTACTCCAGCAGGTCGCTCTCGTGGGCGAGGACCTGCTGGATACGCAGGGACCACTGCTGGTCCCAGGGGCGCGGCAGCCCCAACGCCTCGTTCCAGGCGGGGAGTTGCACCGCGCGGGCGCGAGCGTCCTTGGAGAGCGTGACGGCCAGCATCTCCAGGACGATCCGCTGGACGTTGTTCTCCGGCTGCGCCTCGGTCAGGCCGAGCGAGTTGACCTGGACGCCGTAGCGGAACCGGCGCTGCTTCTCGTTCTCGATGCCGTAGCGCTCGCGGGTGATCTTGTCCCAGATGCGGCCGAAGGCGCGCATCTTGCACATCTCCTCGACGAACCGGACACCGGCGTTCACGAAGAACGAGATACGGGCCACGACATCGCCGAACTTCTCCGGCGGTACCTGCCCGGAGTCCCGCACCGCGTCCAGCACCGCGATCGCGGTGGACATCGCGTACGCGATCTCCTGGACCGGCGTGGCGCCCGCCTCCTGCAGGTGGTAGCTGCAGATGTTGATGGGGTTCCACTTCGGGATGTGCGCCACCGTGTACGTGATCATGTCGGTGGTGAGCCGCAGCGAGGGGCCGGGCGGGAAGACGTGCGTCCCGCGCGACAGGTACTCCTTGACGATGTCGTTCTGCGTCGTCCCCGACAGCTTGGAGATGTCGGCGCCCTGCTCCTCGGCGACCACCTCGTACAGCGCCAGCAGCCACATGGCCGTCGCGTTGATGGTCATCGAGGTGTTCATCTGGTCCAGGGGGATGTCCTGGAACAGCCGTCGCATGTCACCGAGGTGGGACACGGGGACCCCGACCCGGCCGACCTCGCCGCGGGCGAGGATGTGGTCGGGGTCATAACCGGTCTGCGTCGGGAGGTCGAACGCGACCGACAGGCCGGTCTGGCCCTTGGCGAGGTTACGTCGGTACAGCTCGTTGGACGCCTCGGCGGTGGAGTGGCCGGCGTACGTCCGCATCAGCCACGGACGATCCTTCTGACGCTCAGTCATATCAGGCCCGTATCTTCGTGGTCCGGTGTCCGAGTTGCCTCAGACGTTCCGGAACCGGTTGATGGCGTCGAGGTGCTTGGCGCGCATTTCCTCGTCGCGCACGCCCATCCCCTCCTCGGGGGCCAGTGCCAGCACGCCGACCTTGCCCTGGTGGAGGTTGCGGTGCACGTCGTACGCCGCCTGTCCGGTCTCTTCGAGGGTGTACGTCTTCGAGAGGGTCGGGTGGATCTTGCCCTTGGAGATCAGGCGGTTGGCCTCCCACGCCTCGCGGTAGTTGGCGAAGTGCGAGCCGACGATCCGCTTCAGCGACATCCACAGGTAGCGGTTGTCGTACTGGTGGTTGTAGCCCGAGGTGGAGGCGCAGGTGACGATGGTGCCGCCCTTGCGGGTGACGTAGACGGACGCGCCGAAGGTCTCCCGGCCGGGGTGCTCGAAGACGATGTCCACGTCCTCGCCGCCGGTCAGCTCGCGGATGCGCTTGCCGAAGCGCTTCCACTCCTTGGGGTCCTGGTTGTGCTCGTCCTTCCAGAACTTGTAGCCCTCGGCGTTGCGGTCGATGATCGCCTCGGCGCCCATCTTCCGGCAGATCTCCGCCTTCTGGTCAGAGGAGACCACGCAGATCGGGTTGGCGCCACCGGCCAGCGCGAACTGGGTGGCGTACGAGCCGAGTCCGCCGCTGGCGCCCCAGATCAGGACGTTGTCGCCCTGCTTCATTCCGGCGCCGTTCTGCGAGACGAGCTGGCGGTAGGCGGTGGAGTTGACCAGACCGGGCGACGCCGCCTCCTCCCAGCTCAGGTGCTTGGGCTTGGGCATCAGCTGGTTGGACTTGACCAGGGCGATCTCGGCCAGGCCGCCGAAGTTGGTCTCGAAGCCCCAGATGCGCTGCTCGGGGTCGAGCATCGTGTCGTTGTGGCCGTCGGAGGACTCCAGCTCGACGGACAGGCAGTGCGCGACGACCTCGTCGCCGGGGCCCCAGGCGTTGACGCCGGGGCCGGTGCGCAGGACCACGCCGGCCAGGTCGGAACCGATGACGTGGTACGGGAGGTCGTGCCGCTTGGTGAGCGGGGAGAGCTTGCCGTAGCGCTCCAGGAACCCGAACGTCGACACCGGCTCGAAGATCGAGGTCCACACGGAGTTGTAGTTCACGGAGGAGGCCATGACGGCCACCAGTGCCTCGCCCGGGCCCAGCTCGGGCACCGGAACCTCATCGACGTGCAGCGACTTGCGGGGGTCCTTCTCCTTGCTGTCGAGGCCGGCGAACATCTCGGCCTCGTCCTTGTGCACGGTCACCGCGCGGTAGGACTCGGGGATGGTCAGGCCGGCGAAGTCGGCGCTGGTGGTGTCAGGCGCGAGGATTGCGTCCAGGATTTCGTTCACGGGGTGCCTCCGGCGAAGCGCGTCGGGGAAACGGCTTGAGGGAACGTCGGGGTGGTGCGGGAGGTGGTGCCGTCGGTTCGGCCGGGGTGGCGCCGTTGCCGTCGCCTCTGCGGGGGTCGCAGAGCCGTCGGCCGCGGTGCCTGGCAGCGCTGGGTGAGCGCGGTGCCCAGCGGCTGCTGGGAGGTGCCTGTGACGCAGGCGTCCGGGCGGACAGCCACGTAGGGCTGGTGGGACAGCCGGCGCGCGTGGGTTCTCAGCACGCCGGCCGCCCGGACACCCTCAACGTATGACACCGCGTGCCAGTCGACAAGACACTGAGTGCCAAGAATTTCTCTCAGATGTCATCTGGTCGGCACGCATGAGCAAAAGAAGGCCGATGGGAGGCCTGGGGGTGACGCAAAGGAAGGGAATATGCACGGAGAGTGCGGGGTGTGGGGGTTACGCCATCCGGGTCGCGGCCCGGCCCGCCCATGGGCGCCGGGCCGCGTACTGCCCTGATCCGGCCGGAGGGCCGCTACCCGCGTTCTTTGATCGCCTTGCGGATGGTGCGCATGACCTCGTCCAGCGGGGCGTCCGTACGGGCCACCGCCACCAGCACCTCGCCCTCGCGCGAGACGGACGCCGCGGGGGTCTCGTCGCTGCCGGTGCGGCCCGCGCCGATACCGGCGCCGAAGGTCTCCCGGACGATCTCGAAGGCGTGGTCCAGCTGGGCCTCGACATCGCCCTCCGCGCCGGCCCGCAGCCAGCGCCGCAGCACGTGGTTGTGTGCGGTGACCACGGCGGACGCCGCGACCTCGGCGAGCAGCGGGTCGTCGTCGCCCTCGCGGTGCGCGCCCTCGTCGAAGTGGCCCAGGAGGTAGCGGGTGAACAGCCGCTCGTAACGGGCCACCGAGGCGATCTCGGCCTCGCGCAGCGTGGGGACCTCACGGGTCAGGCGGTAGCGGGCCACCGCGACGGCGGGGGAGGCCGCGTACATCCGCATGACCTCCTTGATGCCGCGGCAGACCGTGTCGAGCGGGTTCTCGTGCGGCGGGGCGGCGTCCAGGACGGCCTCCGCGCGGACGAGGGTGTCGTCGTGGTCGGGGAAGATCGCCTCTTCCTTGGAGCGGAAGTGGCGGAAGAAGGTCCGCCGGGCGACGCCGGCGGCGGCCGCGATCTCATCGACCGTCGTCGCCTCGTAGCCCTTGGTCGCGAACAGCTCCATCGCCGCGGCCGACAATTCACGGCGCATTTTGAGCCGTTGCGCGGCCGCCCGGCGGGTGCCGGGAGTCGCGGTGTCGGGGTCGGCGGACTGCGTACGAGCGGGCTGGGACATGTGGGGACGGTACTGCATATTTACGCGACCTGCGGCATGAGGTGCCACCTCCGCCCCGGTGAGCGGGGGTGGACCGCCGTCGGGTTCCAGCAGTCCACCCCATCCTCCCCCCGCAGGGCGGGGGTGCCGCCACGCCTCAGCGCCGGGCGTACTCACGGAAGCCGCGGCCGGTCTTGCGCCCGAGGCAGCCGGCGGCGACGAGGTGCTCCAGCAGCGGCGACGGGGCCAGCCCCGGGTCGCGGAACTCCGCGTGCAGCACCTTCTCGATGGCCAGGGACACGTCCAGGCCGACCACGTCGAGGAGTTCGAACGGACCCATCGGGTAGCCGCCGCCGAGCTTCATGGCGGCGTCGATGTCGTCCAGGGTCGCGTAGTGCTCCTCGACCATCTTGATCGCGTTGTTCAGGTACGGGAACAGCAGCGCGTTCACGATGAACCCGGCCCGGTCGCCGCAGTCCACGGGGTGCTTGCGGACCTTGGCGCACACCGCCCGCACGGTGGCGTGCACGTCGTCGGCCGTCAGGACCGTACGGACCACCTCGACCAGCTTCATGGCGGGCGCCGGGTTGAAGAAGTGCATCCCGATGACGTCCTGCGGGCGCGAGGTGGCGCGGGCGCAGGCCACGACCGGCAGCGACGAGGTGGTGGTGGCCAGGACGGCACCCGGCTTGCAGACCTTGTCCAGGGTCTTGAACAGCTCCTGCTTGACCGCCAGATCCTCGGCCACCGCCTCGACCGCGAGGTCGACGTCGGCGAACGCGTCCAGCGAACCGGCCGGGGTGATCGCCGCCAGCGCGGTGTCCCGGGCCTCGGCGCTCATCCGGCCCTTGTCCACCGAGCGGCCCAGCGACTTGGCGATCCTGGCCTTCGCCTTCTCGGCCTTCTCCAGGCTGCGGGCGGCCAGCACGACCTTGTAGCCCGCCTTGGCGAAGACCTCGGCGATGCCGCTCGCCATCGTCCCGGAACCGGCCACGCCGACGCCGGTGACATTGCGTCCGCCGGCCTGCTCGTCGGCGGCCGCCGGGCTCTCCGCGTCCGGCACGGCCGTGGCGCTGCCCGGCGCGTCGTAGGTGTAGAAACCGCGGCCCGCCTTGCGGCCGGTCAGCCCCGCCTCGGCCAGCTGGCCCAGGATCGGCGCGGGCGCGTGCAGCCGGTCCTGGGACTCGGCGTACATCGCCTCCAGGACCGTACGGGCGGTGTCCACGCCGATCAGGTCCAGCAGCGCCAGCGGGCCCATCGGCAGACCGCAGCCGAGCTTCATGGCGGCGTCGATGTCCTCGCGGGTGGCGTACCTGGACTCGTACATCGCCGCGGCCTGGTTCAGGTAGCCGAACAGCAGGCCGTCCGCGACGAAGCCGGGGCGGTCACCCACCGCGATCGGGTCCTTGCCCAGGTCACGGGCGAGTTCGGTGACGGCCGTGACCACGGTCGGCGCGGTGAGCACCGAGGAGACCACCTCGACCAGCTTCATGGCCGGCGCGGGGTTGAAGAAGTGCACGCCGAGCACCCGCTCGGGGCGCTGGGAGTCGGCGGCCAGCCGGGTCACGGACAGCGCGTTGGTGCCGGTGGCCAGGATGGTGTCGGGCCGGACCACCGCGTCCAGCGCGGCGAAGACCTGCCGCTTGAGCTCGTAGTCCTCGGGCACGACCTCGATGACGAGGTCGGCGTCCGCGGCGGCCTGGAGGTCGGTGAAGGTGCGGAAGCGGGCCAGGGCGTCCTGGCGCTCCTGCTCCGTGAGGCGCTCGCGCTGCACGGCGCGGGCGGTGGTGGCTTCGAGGGCCGCGACGGCGTGCCGGGCCGCGGCTTCGTCGGTGTCGATACCGATGACCTCGCGGCCGGCCCGGGTCAGCACCTCGGCGATGCCGGTGCCCATGGTGCCGAGACCGATCACGGCAACGGTGGAAAGGGACAGCGAGGAGGCGGGAGTTGAGAGATCAGGGGTGGACTGAGGGTCCATCGCGAGACTCCTGAGGGTGTTCCCCGAGAACAGGGGAGAAGTGACGACTGAGGGGTATCCGCGCGGACACGGGGCCTGCGGTCGCAGCGGCGGCAACGCGGCGGATAGCCACGGGGAGCCGCAGCGCCGTAGGGGCGCCGGCGGTGCGGGAGACCCGGCGAAAGCCCTGTCCCGGGGCCCTGCCGTGTGCTCCGTACTGTGTCGTGCTGTGCCGAACCGACTTCACTCTGTGGCGGCTGCGTCACCAGGCCGCCCGAGCAGTGGTGCTGCTCGTTCCAGCAGGTTAACCGGTGAGTAACCAGAGCGCCAGGGGTAGCGGGGGTCACTAGGCTGTGGCGCGGGCCACGTCGCGGGAACCGGGGCGGCCCGGCGGGAGGGGAGCGGCAAATGGAAGAGGAATTCCACGAGTTGACCGACCGGGTGCGGGCCGAACTCCGCTCCCCACAGGATCTGGTCGCCTACGAACGGTTGCTGGGACTGGCCCGCAAGAACACCCCGGCCGGCCGCGAGGAACTGGCCCGGATGCTGGTCGCCGTCGAACGTCCGCTGTGGGCCCGGGAGATCGCCGCGTTCGTCCTCGGCTGCGCCGGCGACAAGCGGGCCTTCGAGACGCTCGTCCTGTTACTGAACCACCGCGACCCGGCGCGCTGTGCCACCGCCGCACACGCGCTGGGGCGGCTCGGCGACCCCCGCACCGCCCGCGCCGCGGCCGCGCTCGCCACCAACCCGCTGCGCACCGCCTACGCCCTGTATCCGGTCCGGCTGCTCGCCGAACTCCGCGCACCGCAGTCCGTCCCGGCGCTGATCGCGACCCTGGAGCGGCTGCTGACCCCGCACAACCCCTACTGGCGGGTGGCGCTCGCCTGCGTCGAGGGCCTGGGCGCCCTCGGCGACCGGCGCGCCGTCCCCGCGCTCACCACCGCCGCCACCCACCCCCGGCTGGCGGCCGCCGCGGCGGCGTCGCTGGCACGGCTGGGAGTGCACGAGGACGTGACGGCGGCGGACGGGGCCGGGACGGCGGACGGGGCGGAGTAGCGGCGGGACGGCCGCGCGGCCCTCTGCCGGAACGGGCCGGGGGCCCGGCCGGGCGGTTGGGTGCGGGGCCGGGCGGCGGGCGGCAGCTGTCCGGCCGGCACGGAACGGCCCCGGCCGACGGACGTGGCCGGGGAGCCTGCGGCCCGCACCGCGACACTCCGCCGCCGGGCCGCTCCGGCCGTCGGATGTCAGTGCCGGAGGCTATAAGTGGGAACCATGACCGCAACCCCGCTGCACTGGAAGCTCGTCGTCGACGCCCACGATCCGCACGCCCAGGCCGACTTCTGGGCGGCCGCGCTCCACTACGAGGTCGAGGACCACAGCGTCCTCATCGGCAAGCTCCTCGGCCTCGACGCCATCCCGTCCGAGATCCTCATCGCCCACCACGACCGCCGCGCCTGGCGGGACGCCGCGGCGGTGCGCCACCCCGACGACCCCTACGACCCGGAGAGCGGCACGGGGCTGGGGCGCCGGCTGCTCTTCAACCGCGTACCGCGGACGGAGGAGAAGACCGCCAAGAACCGCCTCCATATCGACCTGCACGGCCCCGCGGGCGAGCGGGTCAGCGAGGTCGAGCGCCTCCGCGCCCTCGGCGCCCGGGTGCAGAGCGAGGTCAGCGAACCGGCCGGCGAGTGGGTGATCATGACGGACCCGGAGGGGAACGAGTTCTGTGTGCACTAGGGGGCGAGCTCGGACCCGTCCGGGGTCAGCGAGCGCCGGTAGCGCAGTTCGGGGACGTTGCTGCCGCCCACCTCGTACGCCTCCTGGGCGCCGTCCGGGGTGAAACCGGCCCGCTCGTAGAAGCGGCGGGCGCGGGTGTTGCCGCGTACCACCCAGAGGTACAGCGTGTGGAAGCCGTGCGTCCGGGCGCGGGCGGTGCCGGCGGAGAGCAGGGCGCGTCCGATGCCGGTGCCGATCAGGCCGGGCGTCACATAGAGGGCGAGGAGTTCGCCCGCGGTGGGCCTGGGCGCGGGCAACTCCTCGGCTCCTGGGGCGATATCGGGGTCGCGGGCCGGGCCGACGCAGGCCCAGCCGACGACCTCGCCGTCCCGCTCGGCCACCAGGTCCGACACCTCCGGGGACCGGCGGCCGAACCACGACCGTCGCTGCTCGGCGTCGGCCGTCACGCTCATCACGTCCAGATACGTCTGTGGCATCAGCCCGCGGTAGGCCGCCTGCCAGCCGTGGACCCGGACCGCGGAGACCGCGTCGATATCGGCCTCGGTCATCTCCCGTATCCGTACGGGGTGCGGCGGCGGTGCGGGGGTGCGCTGAACGGTCCCATCCATGCCGGAGAGGTTAGGAGCCTCGTCAAGGGGTTTTGCCGTAGGCGGGTGCCGGTCACACAGGGCAGGGGGTGGCGGCCGGGCGGATCAGAGGCGGGCCGGAGGGGGCGGGAGCCGGGGGCGGATCGGGGCGAGGTCGGGGTCAGATCAGGGTCAGCTGGGTGGGTTCCGAGGGTTGGGGGGAGGCGGGGGCGGCGGCCGGGCCGGGGGCGGTGTCCGGTGGTGGAGTCCTGCGGGCCCCGCCGGGCCGGGCGGGCCCGATGCCGTACTCGGTGGCCAGCTCGTGGACCTGGCGGGTGATCCGCCGCTGGTACCACTTGGGGGCGTAGGCGCCGTCCGCGTACATCGCCGCGTAGCGCCGCACCAGATGCGGGTGGTGCCGCTCCAGCCACGCCAGGAACCATTCGCGGGCGCCGGGCCGCAGATGCAGCACCAGCGGGGTGACGGAACCGGCGCCGGCCTCCGCGATGGCCCGGACCGTGGCCCGCAGCTGCTCCGGTGCGTCCCCGAGGAACGGGATCACCGGCGCCATCAGCACACCGCACGGGATGCCGTGCGCGGTGAGGGTCCGTACCACGTCCAGTCGGCGGTCCGGTCCGGTGCGGGCGTGCCGGGCTCGACGGTGCGCCACAGCTCGTGGTCCAGGAAGCCGACGGAGACCGAGATGCCGACGTCGGTGACCGCGGCGGCCTGCTGGAGCAGCGGCAGATCGCGCAGGATGAGCGTGCCCTTGGTGAGGATCGAGAACGGGTTGGCGTGGTCGCGCAGGGCCGCGACGATGCCGGGCATCAGGCGGTAGCGGCCCTCGGCGCGCTGGTAGCAGTCGACGTTGGTGCCCATCGCTATGTGGTCGCCGCGCCAGCGGTGCCCGGCCAGCTCGCGGCGCAGCAGCTCGGGGGCGTTGACCTTCACCACGATCTGCGAGTCGAAGTCCAGCCCGGTGTCCAGGTCGAGATAGCTGTGCGTCTTGCGGGCGAAGCAGTAGACGCAGGCGTGGCTGCAGCCGCGGTAGGGGTTCACGGTCCATTCGAACGGCATCCGGGAGGCGCCCGGAACGCGGTTCACGATCGAGCGGGCGCGCACCTCGTGGAAGGTGATTCCGCGGAACTCGGGGGTGTCGATGGTCGTGCTGACGACATCCGTGCCGAACAGCGCGGACGGGCTGTCGCCGAGATTGCTCCAGCGCATCGGGCCTCCTTCTGATCCTGCCGGGCCCCCCTTCGCAATAATAGAACAGATGTTCCCATCGGGGTCGAGGCCCCTGGATTTGGGCGCGTCGCCGCGGGGTGGTTGGCTGGGCGGCGCATCGCAGGACCGGCAGGGCCGACTACTGGAGGAAGACGCACATGGCGCAGGTCGAGGCCATCACGCAGCGCGAGATCGCGGCGGACGCGGAGGACGTGTTCGACGCGCTCGCCGACTACACCGGCACCCGCCGGCAGCTGCTGCCCGAGCACTTCAGTGAGTACGAGGTCCGCGAAGGCGGCGACGGCAAGGGCACCCTCGTCCACTGGAAGCTCCAGGCCACGAGCAAGCGGGTGCGGGACTGCCTGCTGGAGGTCGACGAGCCGACCGACGGCCAGCTCGTCGAGAAGGACCGCAACTCCTCGATGGTGACCACCTGGGTCATCACCCCGGCCGGTGAGGGGCGCGCCAAGGTCGTCGTCACCACCACCTGGCAGGGCGCCGGCGGTATCGGCGGCTTCTTCGAGCGGACCTTCGCCCCCAAGGGGCTCGGCCGGATCTACGACGCCCTGCTGGCCAACCTCGCCACCCACGTGGAGAAGTGAGCGGCGGTCACTTCCGTCACCCGGCATGCATGCCGTCACACTCACCGGTTCGGGTGGTTTCCGGTGAGCCGACGGGTAAGGCCCGCCGGGCCGCGTCCGTACGGAAAGCCCTGATGGGAGCCCAAGAGGCGCTCCAGGCACCGTACTTGACGCCCGGTCCCGCCCCGCCCGCACCCCTTTGTCGCGCTTGATCGGTGTTGTCGCCCAATGCGAGAACTTGGGCGGCAACAGGCGTGACGAGGGGAGCAGCACGTGGGCGGGACCACCCTGAGCGATCGGGTCGGGCACACCGGTCCGCCCGTATCCGGTGCGGCAACGGCACCGGAGCCGGCCGCCGCGCCGCCGGCCCCGAATCCGGCCCCGAATCCGAGTCGGGCCCCGGCCGCGTCTACGGATCAGGCTTCGGTCCCGGCCCCGGCCGTGAGCGGAGGGCCCGAACGGCCCGCCCCCGGTGCGCCGTTGCCGGCCGGTCCCCGCCGCCCCCGCCTGGCCTTCGCCGGTCTGCTGCTCACGCTGCTGCTCGCGGGCCTCGGCCAGACCGTCGTCGTCACCGCGCTCCCGGAGATCGCCGGTGAGCTGCCCGGGCCGGGCGCGACGTCCTGGGTGGTGACGTCCGCCCTGCTCGCCTCGGCGCTCGGACTGCCCCTCCACGGCAGGCTCGGCGACCGCTTCGGCCGTAAGCCCGTCTTCCTCTTCGCCCTCCTCGTCTTCACCGCCGGCTCCGCGCTGGCCGGCTGGTCCCGGACCATGGACGAACTGATCGCCTTCCGGGCCGTCCAGGGCTTCGGCGGCGGCGGACTGGTCATCGGCGTCCTGGCGATCCTCGACGCGACCGTTCCGCCACGGGCCCGCGGCCGCACGCTGGGCCTGGCCGCCGCCTTCGGTCTTGCCGCCGCGGCCGGACCGCTGCTCGGCGGCCTCTGCGCCGACCACGCGTCCTGGCGCTGGGCTTTCCACCTCACCGTCCCGCTCGGTGTGCTGACCTTCCTGCTCCTCGCCGCCGTGCTGAGACTGCCCCGGCCCGCGCGGCGCGGCAGGCCGGACCTCGTCGGAGCGCTGCTGCTCGCCGCGTGCGCCGGCTGTCTGGTCCTGCTGGCCGGTTGGGGCGGCACCGCCCACGCCTGGAACTCGCGGGTCGTCCTCGGCCTCGGCGCCGGAGCGCTCGGCACCGCCCTGCTGTTCCTCACGGTCGAGCACTTCGTCACCGAACCGCTGCTCCCGCTACGGCGGTTCCGTGACACGGTCTTCCATGTCACCGGGCTGACCGGCGCCGCCCTCGGCCTCGCGCTCTTCGGCGCCGTCGGCTTCCTGCCGGCCTTCCTCCGGTGGGCCGACGGCGTCACCGCCACCGGGGCCGCACTGCTGATGCTGCCTCTCACGGGCGGCCTCGTCCTCGCCTCTCTCGTCTCCGGCCGACTCCTCAGCCGCACCGGCCACCGCTGGGTCCTCCCCGTCCTGGGCTGTGCGCTGGCGGGGGTGGCGATGTGGCTGCTGACGCGGCTGCCGCAGGACACCGCGCCGGAGGTCCACAGCCTCTGGGCGGGCCTCCTCGGTCTCGGTACCGGCTGCGTGCTGCCGGTGCCGGTGCTCGCCGTGCGGAACTCCGTACGGACCGCCGGCTCCGGCACCGCGACCCGCGCCACCCGCTCCGTCCGGCGGCTCGGCGGCTGCGTGGGCGCGGCCCTCTTCGGCCTCCTCCTCGCCGACCGGCTGATCCACCGGCTCGGTGACCGGCCGTCGGCGCGGCTGTCCGATCCGGACTTCCTCACCCCGCACCTGGCACGTGTGCTGCCCGCCGCGCTGCGCGACAGCCCGCTCGTCGCCTACCCCGACGCCGTGCCGGGGGCCTTCTTCCTTCTCGTGCCGGTGCTCGTCCTGGGCCTTGTGCTCGCCTTCTCCCTGAAAGGGAAACCGCTGGTGTCCCACGCCTCTCCTGCTCCGCAGGCCTCCCCGTCCCCGCTGTCGTACGGCGACCCGGCCGACCCCGCCGCGGTCCCGCAGGCGCGATCCGCCGCGGAGCCGGCCACCGTCAACTCCCGTGACTCCGCAGCCCCTTACGCCCGCGCGCACAGCCACCCCGCCACCGGGCACGCGCACGCCCCCGTCGCGGCCGGTGTCCCGGTGTGCGGCACCGTCCAGCACCACGACGGCAGCATCGTGCCGCGCGCCGCGCTCACCCTCATCGATGTCGCCGGCCGGCAGATCGGCCGCGGCGCCACCTGGGAGGACGGACGGTACGCGCTGAGCACCCCGGGCGCCGGTGCGTATGTGCTGATCGCGGCGGCGGGCGGTCATCAGCCGCAGGCGGTCACCGTCACCGTCGGCGAGCGGCCGGTGGAGCTGGACGTCGTACTCGGTGGCGCGGGGCGGCTCGCCGGCACCGTCACCACCGGCGACGGCACCCCCGTCCGCGACGCCATGGTCACTCTCACCGACGTCCGCGGCGAGGTCGTCGCCACGACCCGCAGCGGGCGCGAAGGCGGCTATGTCATCGGGGAGTTGGTGGCCGGCGAGTACACCCTGGCCTCCAGTGCCCCGGCCTTTCGCCCGGCCGCGCTGCCGGTGACCGTCCAGGCCTCCCGGGAGACCCGCCAGGACATCGAACTCGCCGGTGGCGCGGTGCTGCGCGGGACCGTACGGGCCGGCGGCGGCCGGCCCGTCGAGGACGCCAGGGTCACCCTGCTGGACGCCGCAGGCAATGTCGTCGACACCGCGACCACCGGACCCGACGGGCTGTTCCGCTTCGTGGACCTGTCGGCCGGCGAGTACACCGTGATCGCCGCCGGATACCCGCCGGTGGCCACCGTCCTCCAGGTGGCGGGCGGCGGCCGCACCGAACGCGACCTCCAGTTGGGGCACGAGGACTGAACGCGCGGCGGCCGTTTCCGGAACAAGCGAGCTGACGCCACTTCAAATATCAATCTGGCAAGGGGACATGGGTTGTGGGCCGGGCCCCCGGGCGGCCGTGATGGGATGGCCCCATGGCGGAGATCAGCTTTCCGGAGCCGCGCGTCGGGCCGGAATGGGCGCGGCGGCGCATCGGGGCGTTCCGTGACAGGGCGGCGTACGAGCGGTTCGCCGCGGTGTACCGGGAGGCGATGGACACCCTGCCCGAGCCCGATGAGCAGCGGACCGTGGAGACCTCGTACGGGACGGTGCGGGTGTACCGGTTCGGTACGGGGGACGGGGTGCCGCTCGTCCTGATGCCGGGGCGGCAGTCGTGCACCCCGTTGTGGCGGACGAATCTGCCGGGGCTGATGCGGACCGGACGCCCCGTGTACGCCGTCGACGGGCTCGGGGAGCCGGGGTGCAGTGTGCAGTCGGCACCGATGACGTCCGGCGCCGACCAGGCGGCCTGGATCGACGAGATGCTCGCCGGGCTCGGGCTGCCGCGGGTGCATGTGCTGGGGGTGTCGATCGGGGGCTGGCTGGCGCTGCAGGTGGCGCTGCACCGCCCGGAGCGGATCGCGTCGGTGATCGCGCTGGACCCGGCGAACACCTTCGCCCCGCTGACCTGGAAGATGCTCGTGGTCTCGCTGGGCAGTGTGCTCCCCGGGATGCCCGAGGGGCTGCGCAACCGGCTGCTGGGCTGGATCTCGGGCGGGATCGGCAATGCCTCGGAGCACGTCGAGGGCCGGCTGGTCGCCTCCGGTATGCGGGACTTCAAGGTCTGCTTCCCGGCCCCGGCCCTGCCCGGCGAGGACGCGCTGCGCTCCCTCGGCGTACCGGTGCTCGCGCTGATCGCCGGGAAGAGCATCGTGCACGACGCCGGGAGGGCCGCGGCCCGCGCCCGCACCCTGCGCGAGGGCACCGTGGAGATCTGGGCGGAGGCCTCCCACGCGCTCAACGGGGAGTACCCGGACAGGCTCGCGGAACGGGTGCGCACCTTCCTCGACGAGGTGTCCGGCGACCGTCAGGGCTGACCCGTGAGGGAGGCGGGCGCGGCGCCGAACCGCAGCCGGGTGATGAGCGGGCGGTCCGTACGGAGCAGGGGGACGACGGCGGCGCGCGGTGCGAGACGGCCGAGGAAGCCGCGGCCCGCGGGGAGCGGCACCTCCGACACCTCGCTGATGGCCGGATGGGCCCGCCACAGGCGCCCCCGGTCGGCGGCGTCCATGCCCCAGGGCATCGGGGGCAGACGGTGGCCGCCCGGCCCCTTCGCGCCGATGCGGGTGCGGGCGCTGAAGCGCCGCGAGACGGTGTCGAACACCATCGTGCCGCCGGGGAACGCAGCGGCGCAGTCGGCGATCAGCCGGGTGGCCTGCGCGGGCTCCAGATACATCAGCAGGCCCTGGGCGGTCACCAGCACACCCCGCGAGGGATCGATGCCCGCCATCCACGCGCGGTCCCGGACGTCGCAGGCCACCAGCCGCTGCCGCGCCCCGTGGGGGAGCACCCGCCTGCGCAGCGCCAACGGGGCGTTGAGGTCGACGGTGACCCACCGGGCCCGGCCGTTGTCCACCCGCCAGAACTGGGTCTCCAGGCCCTCGCCGAGCGCGACCACGGTGCCGTCCGGCCGGTCCGCGAGAAACGCGCGCACCACCCGGTCGAAGCCGAGGGCGCGCAGCGCGATGGCCTGCGCCAGCCAGGGACGGGCGGCGCCCATCCGCTCCTCGAAGGGGAAGACGAGGTCGGTGCGGAGCTGCACGGCGCGGGGGTCGGGCAGCACGGTGTCCGGGCGGGCGGCTTCGGCGGCGCGGTGGTGGAGCGTCCACAACGCCGTTTCGGGAACTCCCCTGAGGTCTGCTGTGACGCGGCCTGGCACCGGGTTCCTCCCAGAGTGCGGGGTGGGGCGGTGAGCCGGCGGCGCGGAGGCCCGGCGGACCACCGGGCACACCGGCTCGCTCATGCCGCGTTGATATCCCGGCCCCGCCCCGTACGGGGCCGTTCGGGGGACCGGTCACCCGGGGGAGTGCAAAGTCCTACCGCCGCGTCGAACGGCGGGCGGGACGGGCCGCGAGCGCCGGTGACCCGTCAACGGCCCCTGTACGCAGGGCGCGTAGGGTGCTGCCGCGGGTTCGGGGGAATCCGCCGCGGTACCGAGGGGGCGGTGCTGCACCCGAAGGCCGTGCCGCCGGCGCGGGGCGCCGCCGGCTGCGGCCGGCCGGCCCGTACCCGGCTCCCGGAGAACCCGGCGGGCGGGCCCTGGCGGGTCGTCGCACGCTCCGACGCCCGTGCGGCGATCACCCGCTGCGCGCTCGTCGACCGCACGGGGACGGAGTACGCCGAGCTCAGCGCCTGGTACGGAGACTGGACCGACGAGCCGTTCACGACGCTGATCACCGGCAACGTCCGCCTTCCGCGCGGCTTCCCGCCCGGCGGCCAGGTGATGAGCGAGGACTTCGGTACCGCCGCCGCCCGCTGTGCCGGCGAGTCCGCCCACTACGAGGTGAGCGGCTCCCGGGCACCGGAGGGCCGGCGCCTGGCCGGGCGTGAACTGCGGCCGCTGCTGGTCGCGTTCGCCCGGGAGCAGGCCGAGCGGCGGGGCTGTGACCGTCTGGCGCTGCCGGGGAAGCGGATCTTCCCGAACGGGAGGCCGGGGGAGCCGGTCCTCCCGGAAGAGGAATGAGCCGGGCCGCCGGAGGTCAGTGCGTCAGATCGCGGTGGATGACCCGGGCGGCGCGCTCGACGGCCTCCACGCCGTCGTCCATGGTGTGGTTGCCGGTGGAGAGGACGGCCATGCCGTAGTCGTTGCCGTGGCCGTCGAAGGTGCCGACGCTGTTCACCCGCCAGCCGTCGGTCTTGCGCGGCAGCCAGCCGTTCTTGACGTGCACGGTGGCGGAGCCGGGGGCGCCGGCCGGGACACCCCACCGCTGGTCGGCGACGACCCGGTGCATCAGGTCGAGGGCGTAGCCGCGGGAGGGGGTAGTGAGCACCCGGTTGTCCGTGCTGAGCAGCTTCATCAGGGTGAGCTGGTCGGCGGCGGTGATCTGGGTGAGGCCCCAGGCGCCGTGCGCGCCCGGGACGGTGTGCCGCATACCGGCCAGGGACAGGAAGTGCTTGATGCCGGCCGGGCCGACCCGGCGCCAGAGCTTGGTGGTCGCGTCGTTGTCCGACTTGGTGATCATGGCGGTGGCCAGCCGCTTCTCGTGCGGGGTCAGCGGGTGGCGGGTCTCCTGGGCCTTCCGCAGCAGCGCTCCGAGCACCGTGACCTTCACCACACTCGCCGAGTCGAAGTGGGCACCGGCCTGGAACTCGCAGTGGGTCCTGGTCCGCCGGTCGTAGATCGCCAGCGCCGAGGCGCCCTCCCGCCCGTGGAGGGCGTCGGCGAGGTCCTGGGACAGTTCGGGCGCCAGACCCGGCTGCTGCGAGGTGCACACGACCTCGGAGCGGCCCACCGGCGCGCTGGCGGAGCCGGCCGCGGCCGGGGTCGCCGTGGTGAGCACCGTGAGCAGCGATCCGGCAGCCACGGCCGCGGCCAGTCCGCGGCGCGCGCAGCTCGATATGCGTGATCCGTGCATGGAGGTGGTGTCCTGTCCCGCTGTGTATCGGAGGCGCCGCCGGGCGGCCGGCCTCGGGCGGCCGGCCTCGGGCGACCGGCTCCGTCGGGTCACCGAGGCCGTGCGGCCGGCCGGTGTCCCGCTTCCTGGGTCACGGCGACGATACGGGGCAGGGTGCGGACACCCCGGGCATTATGGGGTGGATTGTCCATATTTGGTGGGTGGGGTCAGGGTGTGACATTCGCCAAATCCGAGGGCGAATGACACCGGGTCTCTAGGGCGTGTCCGCAAAGTCCCGTCGTCCGCCCGGAGGGCGGGGCTCGCGGCGTCTGGTGCGTGCGCTCGCAAGGCGGAGGGTCGTCCTCGTAGTGGGCCTACGTGGACGATCCCGACAACGCAGCGAGCGTGCGTGCCAGACGCCGCGAGCCAGGCGGGACTTTGCGGACACGCCCTAGGGGCGTGGCAGGGCCTTTCGGGGCTTGGCGGTGGCGCGTGGGCGGCGGGTGGCGGCCGCGCGCCGTCGGCGGGCGCCGGCCATCAGCTGGCGGGTACGGAGTGCCATCTCGATCTCGAAGCGGGTCCGCGGGTCCCGGAGGCGGGCGCCGAACAGCTTCTCCAGCTGGCGCATCCGGTAGCGGACCGTCTGCGGGTGGATGCTCAGCGCCTTCGCCACCTCCGGAGCCCCCATGCCGCCGAGCCAGGCGAGCAGGGTGGCCTCCAGGCGCTCACACCGCTCCGGCGTCAGCCCCGCGAGCGGGCGCAGACGGCGGGCGATCAGGGTGTGGGTGAGCGACTCGTCCTGGAGCAGGACGAGGGAGGAGAGATGGTCGTCGACGAACATCACGCCGGCTTCCGGGCCGTCGTGCGTCGCCGCCAGGTCCAGCAGCCGGGACGCGGCGCGTACGGACGCGGCGGCCTCCGTCGGCGACACGGCATGGCCGACGACCGCGGCGCGATGGCGCAGGACGCCCTTCAGCCGTGCCCGTCCGCTCCGGCCGTCGGCCAGCTCGGCGGGGATCAGCAGTCCCGGCGCCTCGTCCGGTGCGCTGACGAGGCAGTCGCCCAGTGCGGACGCCACCAGATGGATGTCGGTGTCGCTGCGCAGCATGACCGCGCGCACCTTCTCGGGCAGTGGACGGCCGGACCGCAGGACGCCCTCGATCAGCCGTGCCACCTGCTGGTGGCCGCCCCGCTCGATGACTTCCTTGAAGTTCGGGTTGCGATCGCAAAGGGCTTGCGCGATCAGTTCAGTCAAGATCGCGAGTTGGTCTTCACTGTCGGCTCGCGTGTCACCGCATTGCAGTAACTGGTCGCCATGGAGTGCCTCGCTCACCATTCTGCCTCTGTTTCCTTGCGTGGAAAGCTGGTCCGGCCTGTTGTACCCCACCTGGCATGTGCCGTCGGCAGCTGACAGAACTCGTTCGGAAGTCCTTACGGATTCCGTCAGAAGTCCTTCCGCTTTGCGACAGAAACTGTGCGAGATGCGGTGGGACACGAGCGTACCCCCAGCTTCCGCTTGGAAGGAATCGTGGTGCTGAGATGAAGAAGTTGTGCGCTTGTGCACAACGGGGCGCCCCTGGAACGCGCTGGACGGGGCGTCAGGCCGAAGGCCCTGGTTAGGCTGGGCAATCCGTTCGGGATCGCCGAGACTGGGGCGACCGGACGGCGTCGGGTGTCGTGCGTACCGCCTTCTAGCTGCGACGGGACTGGTGCATGTGAAAATCCTCATCTCCGCGGACATGGAGGGCGCCACGGGCGTGACCTGGCCGGCCGACGTGCTGCCGGGGACGCCCCAATGGGAGCGCTGCCGCGCCATGTTCACGTCCGACGTCAACGCGGCGATCGCCGGGTTCTTCGACGGCGGGGCCGACGAGGTGCTGGTCAACGAGGCGCACTGGACGATGCGCAACCTGCTGCTGGAACAGCTCGACGAGCGCGCGCAGATGCTCACCGGGCGGCACAAGTCGCTGAGCATGGTCGAGGGCGTGCAGCACGGAGACGTCGACGGGATCGCCTTCCTCGGCTACCACACCGGCGCGGGCACCGAAGGCGTCCTCGCGCACACCTACCTCGCCAACACCCTCACCGGCGTCTGGGTCGACGGCACCCGCGCCAGCGAGGGTCATCTGAACTCCCTGGTGGTCGCCGAGTACGGGGTGCCCGTGGTGCTGGTCACCGGCGACGACCGCACCTGCCAGGACGCCCTCGGATACGCGCCGCAGGCGCCCGGGGTGGCGGTCAAGGACTATGTGTCGCGCTATGCGGCGGTCTGCCGGCCGCCGGCTCGTACGGCGGCCGAGATCCGGGCCGCCGCCCACAAGGGAGCGGCGCTGGCGGTGCGTCACGAACCGGCCCGGCACGGCCCGTTCCGCCTGGAGCTGGAATTCGACGCCGAACACCTGGTGGGCGCGGCGACCTGCGTGCCCGGTGTGGAACGCTGCGGGGAGCGCCGTATCGCCTACACCAGCCCGACCATGTACGAGGCCATCCGGTGCTTCAAGGCGGTCACCACCGTCGTGTCGTCCGCCGTGGAGGAACAATATGGCTGAGGTGGAGTCCGCCGGGGAGCCCGGGACCGGAGCGGGCGCCGGCGTGGACCGGCAGGCGCTCGACGAGGTGGTGCGGTTCACCTCCGACCTGATCCGGATCGACACCAGCAACTCCGGTGACGGCACCTGCCAGGAGCGCCCGGCCGCCGAGTACGTCGCCGAGCGGCTGGCCGGGGCCGGGCTGGCGCCGACGCTGCTGGAGCGCAGCAGGGGCCGGACGAACGTGGTCGCCCGCATCGAGGGCACCGACCCCGCGGCCGACGCGCTGCTGGTGCACGGCCACCTCGACGTGGTGCCGGCCGAACCCGCCGACTGGAGCGTGCACCCCTTCTCCGGGGAGATCCGCGACGGTGTGGTCTGGGGCCGCGGCGCCATCGACATGAAGAACATGGACGCGATGGTGCTCGCCGTGGTCCGCCGGTGGGCCCGCGACGGGGTGCGGCCCCGGCGGGACCTCGTGCTCGCCTTCACCGCCGACGAGGAGGCCAGCGCCGAGGACGGCTCGGGCTTCCTGGCCGACCGGCACCCGGGACTCTTCGACGGCTGCACCGAAGGCATCAGCGAGTCCGGGGCCTTCACCTTCCACACCGGCGACGGCACCCGGCTGTACCCGGTCGCGGCGGGGGAGCGCGGCACGGCCTGGCTGAAGCTGACCGCCCGGGGGCGGGCCGGGCACGGCTCGAAGGTCAACCGCGAGAACGCCGTCAGCCGGCTGGCCGCGGCCGTCGCCCGGATCGGCACGCACGACTGGCCGGTCCGGCTCACCCCGACGGTGCGCGCCGCGCTCCGCGAACTCGCCGCGCTGCGCGGCATCGAGGCCGACGTCGACGCGCCGGACTTCGACGTCGACGCGCTGCTCGGCCGGCTCGGACCGGCCGCCGAGCTCGTCGAGCCCACGGTCCGCAACAGCGCCAACCCGACGATGCTGGCGGCCGGTTACAAGGTCAACGTGATCCCCGGAACGGCCGTCGCCCATGTCGACGGCCGGGTGGTCCCCGGCGGCGAGGCGGAGTTCCGCAGCACCCTGGACGACCTCACCGGACCCGACGTGAGCTGGGAGTACCACCACCGCGAGGTCGCGCTCGAAGCCCCGGTCGACGCCCCGGCGTTCGCCGCGATGCGGGCCGCGATCGAGCGCTTCGACCCGGGCGGCCGGGTCGTGCCGTACTGCATGTCCGGCGGCACCGACGCCAAGCAGTTCTCCCGGCTGGGCATCACCGGCTACGGCTTCTCCCCGCTGAAACTGCCCGAGGGCTTCGACTACCAGGCACTCTTCCACGGCGTGGACGAACGTGTGCCGGTCGAGGGGCTGCACTTCGGTGTCCGGGTGCTCGATCATTTCCTGCGCGCGGCCTGACCTGCCGACGCGTGCCCGACCGGTGGTGGAGAGGAACGACAGCATGGTGACCACGGCTCCGTACGGTGGCTGGACATCCCCGATAGCGGCCCGGACGGTCGCCGCGCACGACGGCCGGCCCGCCTTCGTCGGCTTCGTCGGCGACGAGGTGTGGTGGACCGAGCCGCGGCCCGCCGAGGGCGGCCGGCGCGCGCTGGTGCGCCTCCGGCCGGACGGCACCGAGGAGTCGGTACTGCCCGCGCCCTGGAACGTCCGCAGCCGGGTGCTGGAGTACGGCGGCCAGCCCTGGGCCGGTACGGTCACCGACCGTGGACCGCTGGTCGTCTTCAGCGACTTCGCCGACCAGCGGCTGTACGCCTACGCACCGGACAGCGACGAGGCGCCGCGCCCGCTCACCCCGCACTCCGCCGTCGGCGACGGGCTGCGCTGGGCCGACCCGGTGCTGTGCCCGGAGCGCGGTGAGGTGTGGTGCGTCCTGGAGGAGTTCACCGGCGACCGGCCGACCGATGTGCGCCGGGTGATCGCGGCCGTGCCGCTCGACGGCTCCGCCGCCGAAGACCGCTCGTCCATAAGGGAGTTGACCGACGACCGGCACCGCTTCGTGACCGGCCCGCGGCTCTCCCCGGACGGCCGGCGGGCCGCCTGGCTCGCCTGGGACCACCCCCGGATGCCCTGGGAGGGCACGCTGGCGATGGTGGCCCGGGTCACCGGGGAAGGCGAGTTCGCTGACATCCGGCCGCTCGTCGGTGACCTCGGTCCCGAAGGGCCGCACGGCGGCGCGGCCGGGGAGTCCGTCGCCCAGGTCGAGTGGGCGGCCGACGGCTCCCTGCTCTTCGTCTCCGACGTCAGCGGCTGGTGGGAGCTGCAGCGCATCGACCCCGATGCCCAGGGCGACGGCGTGGTGGCGAGCCGGGCGCTGTGCCCGGGCCGGCAGGAGGAGTTCGGCGGACCGCTGTGGACCGTCGGCCAGCGCTGGTTCCTGCCCCTGGACAACGGCACCCTCGCGGTGATCCACGGCCGCGGTGCCACCCGCCTGGGCATCCTCGACACGGTGAGCCGCGAACTGGTCGACGCGGCGGGCCCCTGGACCGAATGGGCGCCCAGCCTCGCCGTGCACGGCAGCCGCGTCATCGGCATCGCCGCCGGTGCCCACAGCTCGTACGAGATCGTCGAACTGGACACCTGCACCGGACGCGCCCGGGTGCTCGCCTGCCGGCACACCGACGTCCTGGACCCGGCCTACTACCCCCGGCCGGTCGAGCGGACCTTCACCGGCCCCGACGGGCGCGCCATCCACGCCCACCTCTATCCGCCGCACAACCCCGACCACCGCGCCCCCGAAGGTGAGCTGCCGCCCTTCGTGGTGTGGGCGCACGGCGGCCCCACCGGCCGGGCCCCGCTGGTGCTCGACCTGGAGATCGCCTACTTCACCACCCGCGGCATCGGCGTCGCCGAGGTCAACTACGGCGGCTCGACCGGCTACGGCCGTACCTACCGCGAGCGGCTGCGCGGCGAGTGGGGCGTGGTGGACGTCGAGGACTGCGCCGCCGTCGCCCGCACCCTGGCCGACGAGGGCACTGCCGACCGCGCGCGGCTGGCGATCCGCGGCGGCAGCGCCGGCGGCTGGACCGCCGCCGCCTCCCTGACCACCACCGACCTCTACGCCTGCGGCACCATCAGCTACCCGATCCTGGACCTGACCGGCTGGGCCACCGACGAGACCCATGACTTCGAGTCGCGGTATCTGGAGTCGCTGGTGGGCCCGCTCGCCGAGGTGCCCGACCGCTGTCGCGAGCGCTCGCCGCTGCACCGCGCGGACCGGATCACCGCACCGTTCCTGCTGCTCCAGGGCCTGGACGATGTGATCTGCCCGCCCGCGCAGTGCGAACGGTTCCTCGCCGAGGTCGCCGGGCGCGCCGTACCGCACGCCTATCTCGCGTTCCCCGGTGAGGGACACGGCTTCCGCCGCGCGGAGACCATCGTGCGCGCCGTGGAGGCCGAACTCGCCCTCTACGTCCAGACCTTCGGCATCTCCCGCGGCGATGTCCCGGCGCTGGAGCTGCGCGGATGACGGGGGCCGGGCTGGTCAGGCCCCCGCGGCTGCGGCCCGGTGACCGGGTGGCGGTGGTGGCGCCCAGCGGCCCGCTCGTGGCGGAGCGGCTGGACCGGGGGCTCGACGTGCTCCGCGGCTGGGACCTCGACCCGGTCGTCGCGCCCCATGCCCGCGGCACCCACCACACGCTGGGCCATCTCGCCGCCACCGACGAGGAGCGGGCCCGCGATCTCCAGGAGGCGTGGTGCGACCCGTCCGTCAGGGCGGTGTTCGCGGCACGCGGTGGCTACGGCGCCCAGCGGATGGTCGACCTGCTGGACTGGGACGCGCTCCGCGCCGCGGCCCCCAAACCGCTGGTCGGCTTCAGCGATGTGACGGTGCTGCACGAGGCGTTCGCGGTCCGGGCCGGGGCGTCCACCCTGCACGGCCCGGCCGCCGCGGGGGAGGTCTTCCTCAAGGACGACGCCACCCGGGACCATCTGCGGCGCACGCTGTTCGCGCCGGAGACCGTACGCACCCTGGCCTCGCCGTCCGCCCGGCCGCTGGTGCCGGGCCGGGCCCGCGGGGTCACCCTCGGCGGCTGTCTGGCCCTGCTCGCCGCCGAGCTGGGCACCCCGTGGGCCAGGCAGGGTGCGGCGGGCGGGCTGCTCCTGCTGGAGGACGTCGGGGAACCGCCGTACCGCATCGACCGGGCGCTGACCCAACTCCTGCGCGCGGGGTGGCTGGACGGCGTCGCCGGGATCGTCCTCGGCTCCTGGGCCCGCTGCGGTCCCTACGAGCGGGTGCGGGAGGTGCTGGCGGACCGGCTGGCCGGGCTCGGGGTACCGGTGGCCGAGGAGTTCGGCTTCGGGCACGGTGAGTCCGCGCTGACCGTGCCGCTGGGCGTCCCCGCCGAGCTGGACGCGACGGCCGGCACACTGACCTTCGAGGCACCGGCGACGGTGTGAGCCCCCGCCAGGCCTGAGGGCAGGTCCCCCTGCCGTACGGGGCGTCCGCGGCCCCTCCCCGCCCGTGGGCGCCTCCGCCTCCGCCCGTGGACGCCCCTGAACGCACGTCCTAACCCCGACGCGGCTACGGAGCGTTGACTCGCCGTCACCCGTGCCGCAGCATGAGCGCGCCGCTACCGACTGGTTGGTACGACCTGTGTGGAGGTCCTCGTGCCCAGCGTGTCCCGAGCCGTGTCGCGCCCCGTGCTCCGCGGGTCCCTCGCCCTGCTGGCCTGCTCCGCCCTCGTCGCGCCGCTCGCCCTGACCGCCCCCGCGGTCGCCGCGGCCGACCCGTACACCGTCACCGCGCTGAAGGTCACCGTCCCGGCCGGGGACCGCAGTTGCACCCTGGACGCGGACGTCTACCGCCCGGCCGCGGTGGACGCCGCGCACCCGGCGCCGGCCGTGCTGACCACCAACGGGTTCGGCGGCAGCAAGAAGGACGGCTCCACCGACGGCCTCGCCAAGGCCCTCGCCGCCCGCGGCTATGTGACGCTGGCCTACTCCGGACTCGGCTTCGGCAAGACCGGCTGCCCGATCTCCCTCGACGACCCCGGGGTCGACGCGCGGGCCGCGAGCGGACTGGTCGACCTGCTGGCCGGTACCCGTACGGCCGACGACGGGACCCGGGTCGACTACGTCACCAAGGACGGCGCCCGCGACCCACGGGTCGGGATGATCGGCGGCTCCTACGGCGGCGCCATCCAGCTGGCCACCGCCGCCGTCGACCACCGGGTCGACGCGCTGGTCCCGCTCATCACCTGGAACGACCTCTCCTACTCCCTCGACCCGAACAACGCGGGCCGCACCCACGGCGTCACCGGCCCGCTGCCCGGCGCCTACAAGTGGCAGTGGACGAACGGGTTCTTCCTGATCGGCGAGGCACAGGGGCTGCTGCATCCACAGCTCGACCCCTCGCGGACCGGCGGCTCCGGCTGTCTGCACTTCGTCGCGCGGGCCTGCGAGACCAAGCGGCTGCTGGACTCCGGGAAGTACCCGGCGGAGCGCACCGAGGCCGTGCTCCGCTACACGCGCAGCGTCTCCCCGGTCTCGTACCTGTCCGCGGTCAGGGCGCCGACACTGCTCGTACAGGGCCAGAACGACAGCCTGTTCAACCTCAACGAGGCCGCCGCCACCTACCGGACCCTCGCCGCGCAGGGCACCCCGGTCAGGATGATCTGGCAGTCCTGGGGCCACAGCGGCGGGATGCGGAAGCCGGCGAAGGGCGAACTCAACCTGGCACAGGGCAATCTGGACACCAGCTACGTCGGGCAGCGCGTCCTGGCGTGGTTCGACCACCACCTGCGGCACCGGACGGCGACCGGAACCGGCCCGGCCTTCGCCTACCACCGGGACTGGGTGACCGACGGGTCCGCCTACGCCACCTCGCCCGCCTTCCCGGCGGGCACCACCCGGCGGCTCTACCTCTCGGGGGACGGCACGCTCGTCACCCGTCGCGGCGCGGTGACCCGCGGCAGCCGGGAGTACCGCAACCTGCGGATGCCCACCAGCCATTCGGAGAGTTCGCTCTCCGGGATGCTGGGCCTGCCGGACGTGGCGCCGTACGACGCCAGGGGCACCCACCTCGACTGGACCTCGAAGCCGGTGGCGGGCGGACCGGTGGACGTGGTGGGCGCGCCGAAGGTGACCCTGAAGGTCGCCTCGCCGCAGGCCGAGCGGGCACAGCGCTCCGCGGACGCGGCCGACCGGCTGGTGCTGTTCGCCAAGCTCTACGACATCGCGCCGGACGGCCGGAAGACGCTGGTGCACCGGCTGGTGGCCCCGGCCCGGGTGCCCGATGTGACCCGGCACTTCACCGTGGAACTGCCGGGCATCGTGCACCGTTACGCGCCGGGGCACCGGCTGCGCTTCGTGATCGCCGCGAGCGACGACGCCTATGTGGGCAATCGCGGCGTGAAGCCGGTGACGGTCAGCAGCACGCCCGAGGACACCGGCGTCCTCGAACTGCCCGTCACGCAAGGGGTGTTGCGGTAGCGGATGGGGTGGAAGCCGTAGGGACGGGGGGGAAGGGCGGAGCGGCGCGGGCGCGCCCCGGGTGTCAGGTGCCGGGTGCGTCGGCCGGGTCGTCCGCGAGGAGGCGGCTCAGTCGTCCGTGACCGCGAGGGCCTGCACGGGGCAGGCCCTCGCGGCCTCCCGCACCAGCGGGTCACCCGCGCCGTCCTCACGGCCGGGCAGCAGGGCACTGAAGCCGTCGTCGTCCTGGGTGAAGACCCCCGGCGCGGTGAGGGCACACTGCCCCGCACCGATACAGCGGTCGGTGTCGATCGCGATCCGCATTCCGGACCCCTTTCGTCGGTCTGCCGGCCCGGCCGCTACCAGGCCAGCGGCAGTTCGATCATTCCTTGCAGGGTGTCTCCGCCCTTGAACGGAATCCCCTCGGCCGGCACCGCGAGCCGCAGGTCCGGAATCCTGGTGAACAGCGAGCGCAGCGCGATCTCCATCTCCGCGCGGGCGAGGTTCTGCCCCAGGCACTGGTGAATCCCGAAGCCGAACGCCACGTGATGGTGGGCCGAACGGTCGAGGTCCAGCTCGTCCGGTGACGGATAGGCGGCGTCGTCCCGGTTGATCAGCGAGGTGGGGAACAGCACCCCGTCATCGGCGCGGATGACCTGCCCGCCGACCTCGATGTCCTCGGTGGCCACCCGCAGCAGCCCGTCCGCGATGGACAGGAACCGCAGCAACTCCTCGACGGCGGCCGGCATCAGCCCCTCCTCGGCCCTGAGCTGCGCCAGCTGTTCGGGGTGCTGCAGCAGGGTGAAGGTGCCGAGCGAGATCATGTTGGCGGTGGTCTCGTGACCGGCCACCAGCAGGATCATGGCGAGCCGGACCAGCTCCTCGCGGGTGAGCGAGCCGGCCCGCAGCCGGTCCTCGATCAGCTCGTCCAGCAGCCCGTCGCCCGGCCGTTGCTCCTTGGCGGCGATCAGCCCGGTGAGGTACTCCTCCAGCTTCAGCCGGGCGTCCTCCGCCTCCTCGGCCGTCCGGCCGCTCAGGATGCGGCGGGACTCCTCCTCGAAGAACTCGTGGTCGCCGTACGGGACACCGAGCAGGGAGCAGATGACCATGGAGGGGACCGGCAGGGCGAACGCGGAGACCAGCTCGGCGGGCGGGCCCTGGGCCAGCATCCGGTCGAGCAGCCCGTCGACGACCCGCTGGATCTCGGGGCGCAGTGCGGCGACCCGCTTGACGCTGAAGCTCGGGATCAGCATCCGGCGCTGGGTGTTGTGCTCCGGGTCGTCGACCCCGATCAACGGGGTCCGCACCCGGCGGATCGGCGCGAAGCGCTCGACCGGTATCGGGAAGGCCGGGTTCTGCCGGTCGGCGGAGAGCCGCTGGTCGGTGAGCAGCGCCCGGGCCTCGGTGTGGCCGGTGACCGCCCAGACCCTGCGCCCGTCGTAGAACGTGACCTGGGACAGCGGCCCGGCCTCGCGCAGCGGCTGGTAGCCGGCGGGCGGGTGATAGGGACAGGTGCGGTCCTGAAAGTAGGGGACAGCTTCGGTCATGGAGTTCCTCCCGTACGAGGCTCGCGTGGCGCGAGTGGCTCGTGTCTGAGATGGCCCTGCTGCGGCGCGCCGTGCTCACCGCGCCGATCTCACCTCATGCCGGGGATGCCGGGCATGTCTACGCGCAGATCGGCCAACTTCGGTGCAGACAGGGCGTGTTCGGACCGCTGCGCTCCGTTCGCGGCGGGGTCAGGGTGTCGCCCACGCCGTCCGGAGAGCGGTCGCGGCCGGCCGGGTCACCGGCCCCCGACGGCGCCCCGTACGACCCCGCCGACCACCTCCGGGAGACCGACAGCCCCGCCGGCCGGCTCCGCCACGCCCTGCCGCCCGTCTCCTTCACCGGCGCACCGGCCACCTGGGCGACCCCGCCCGGCCGGTGCGGCGCGGACGCTCCGGTGTGGCGGTAGCGCGCCGGCGGCGTCCCGCCGGTGGTCTGCGTACGATCTTCCGGTGACGAGCAACGACCGCTACCTCGCGCGCGGCCCGCGGGTGGGCATCCGGCACTTCACCGCCGCCGACCGGGACGAGTTCACCGCGCGGGCACGGGAGAGCGCGGAGCTGCACCGCCCCTGGCTCTTCCCGCCCGTCACGGACGCCGCGTACGACGGCTATCTGCTGCGGCTCCAGGAGCCGCAGCGCGAGGGCTTCCTGATCTGTGAGGCGGCCGACGGGCGGATCGCCGGCTACCTCACGATCAACAACATCGTGCACGGCGCGTTCCGCTGCGGTGCGATCGGCTACGGCGCCTTCGCGCACGCCGTCGGCCGCGGCCTGATGAGCGAGGGCCTGCGGCTCGTGCTGCACCACGCCTTCACGGCGCTGGGCCTGCACCGGCTGGAGGCCAACATCCAGCCGGCCAACGAGCAGTCGCTCGCCCTGGTCCGGCGGGCCGGCTTCCGGCTGGAGGGCTTCTCCCCGGACTTCCTCTTCCTCGACGGCGCCTGGCGCGACCACGAACGCTGGGCGATCACCGCGGAGATGGCCGGCGGACCGCCGAAGTGATGCAATGTCCGTCATGAGCATCGACTTCCACCGCACCGTCCCGGTCTTCCGGATCTTCGACGTGGCCAAGGCCCATGAGTTCTACGTCGGCTACCTCGGCTGCACGGTCGACTGGGAGCACCGCTTCGAGCCCGGTATGCCGCTCTACACCCAGGTGTCGCGCGGCGACCTCGTGCTCCACCTGTCGGAGCACCACGGCGACGCGACGCCCGGCTCCACGGTCTACACCGAGCTGAGCGGGGTGCGCGCGCTGCACGCCGAGCTGGCCGGGAAGGACTACCCGTATCTGCGCCCCGGCCTGGAGCAGGACGAGATCGGCACCTCACTCACACTGACCGACCCGTTCGGGAACCGGCTGCGCTTCAACGAGCCGAGTCCGAGGCGATGACACGGCGGTAGCTGAGGGCGCGCAGTGCGTGTCGTACGCCGGGTCCCCGAAGGCCGCGGGCGGTCATCCGGGGACGCTTCGCACGGGACGGATCAGGGCTGATACTCGTAGCCGATCGTGAACCGGGGCGGCAGGCACCACTCCCCGTACTCGATGACCCCCTCCGCATCCGACCAGCGGTGAGCACCGGCCAGGATGGGAGAGCCGACCGGCAGGCCGAGGGCGCTCGCCTCGCGGGCATCGGCGGGACGGGCGTGCATGTCGTCACGGGCGTGCGTGATCGTGCGCGCGGTCGCCTCCAGAACCCGGGCCGACAGCCCGTGGTTGCGCCCTGGGGCAGTGTTCAGCAGGTCCGGCACGAGGGCGGCGAAGGGGGCCGGATACCAGGTCACCGCGAACACCGTCCGCGTCTTGCCCCGGCCGCCCAGCCACTCACGCCGCACCACCTGATCCCCGGGCTCCAGGTCGAAGATCTCCGCCACGTACAGCGGCGGGACGATCAGTTCGGCCGCCGTCACCCGGCTCGTTTCACCCTCCGCCAGAAACGACTTCACCCGCTGGACCCGGGCCAGCCGGTCCCGCGCCGACAGAGTCCAACGCGGATCATCGGCGACATAGGTGCCCCGGGGGGTGGTGCGGATGAAGTTCTCCACCTGAAGGGCCTGCAAGGCGCGGGACACCGTGGCGGCCGCGGCCTGCCACTGCCCGGCGATCTCCCGGTTCGTCGGCAGCCTGGCGCCCGGCTCGAGCTCCCCCGACAGGATGCGCTCGCGGAAGTGATCCGCGATCTTCGTGAACGTCTTGGGACTGGGCATATGGCCTGCCCCTCCAGTGAGTTGACGTGTCATCAGCGGCAGCACACTAGTGCACTGTGAACCGTAGCGGAAGTGCTTCGGCCGCTCGAATACTGAACTAGAGCACCGACCTGTCAAGGGGTTGGTCATGTGACGTTCGAAGGTGGCGATGCGTAATGACGGAGCCGACCAGGCACTCGACCCATCCGGTCGAACTCCCCTTGCGGCTGGGCCCGGAGCCGGCACCCGCCGAAGGCTGCGCGGGCTGCGCCGAGCTGGTCAACGTACGTAACCGGGCCCGCATGGTCGGCGATATGACCACCGTCACCGACTGCAACGTCTACCTGCGACGCCACCCCGAGGGGCACCAGTGAGCCTCCGAGCCGTCTACCGGCACATCACCCACACCATCCGCCACGCCCCCGAAGTCGGCATCACCTACGAGACGTTCTGCGTCACCGCCGGATGCGGCGCCGAATCCGGCCCCCACGACGCGCAAGAGGGCGCACAGGACTGGGCGCTCCGCCACACCGGACGCACTGGCCACGACGTGTTCAGGCGCGTCGTCACCGACCATGCCAAGGTCATCCGAACCGAGTAGCACCCCACCGGCAGTGGGAACAGGACGGCGAGGCGGGGCGCTGGGCCGCCATGGAGCCCCGCATTCCGTTCCGCGCGGGTCAATGAGCCGAAGAACAGGGCTCTTTCGCCGGATCTCTCCAGCCCTCCCCATAGCCGCCGCCGCTGTGTGACGATCAAGGCATGCGCCGTACCGTACTGATCGATGCCCCCTCCAATCTGGGACTGCGGCCGCCCGCGCCCGGGACCGTGCCCGGGTGCTACAAGCTCGCGGGTGCCCTGCGTGAGCAGGGACTGCTGCGCCGGCTCGGTGCGCTGGAGGGCGGTGTGGTGGTGCCGCCGCGCTACGACCTGGGGGACTGGAAGGAGGGGGACGGCGACTTCAACGCCGCCGCTCTCGCTGGCTACACGGTCCGGCTCGCGAACCGTGTCGAGGGGCATGTGGGCAGCGGTGACTTCCCGGTGGTGCTGGGCGGGGACTGCTCGATCCTGCTCGGCGCGGTGCTCGCGCTGCGGCGGCTGGGGCGCTACGGCGTCGCCTACCTCGACGGGCACGGCGACTTCCGGCACCCGGACAACGAAGCGGTCTCCGGGCCGGTCGGGGCCGCGGCCGGGGAGGGCCTGGCGCAGATCACCGGCCGGGGCCAGGCGGATCTCACGGACCTCGACGGGCTGCGGCCGTACGTCCGCGAGGAGGATGTGTGCGTCCTCGGCATCCGCGACGCCGACGAGGACCAGGCGGAGCTGACCGGGCTCGGGATCAGCCACGCCCCGGTCGGTGAGATCCGGCGGCGCGGCCCGGAGGTGGTGGCCCGCGACGTCCTCACCCACTTCCAGCGCGCGCACCTCGACGGCTTCTGGATTCATCTCGACGCTGACGTGCTCGACCCGTCCGTGATGCCGGCCGTCGACAGCCCCGACCCCGGCGGTCTGCTCACCGGGGAACTGCGGGCGCTGCTGGGCCCGTTGGCCGCCTCACCGCGCTGCGCCGGCATCGACGTCACCATCTACGACCCGGACCGCGACCCGGAGGGGACCGGTGCGGCGCTGCTCACCGCCCTCCTTGAGGGGGTCTTTGCGCAACCCTGACCTCGCCCGGCACCACCAGGGCCTGTGCAGGGCGGCGGACACGCGGTTCCATGGTCAACAGGAGGCCGCCGCAGCCGGGGTGGCCCGGTCCAGCATTGCGAGGCAGCCGTGGCCACGAGTGTGCGACGCACCACCCTGACCCTTCCCGCCGCCTCCCTCGGCCCGGACAACCCGCTCCCCGCGCTGTGCACCGGCCCCGACCCGCATCGCGTCGCGGTCCCCCGGGACTCCGGGCTGCCCGCCGACATGGCGCGGCAGCTCGGCTGGGAACCGCTGCACTCGGTCCTGCCCGCCCCGCTGCGCGACGGCTACGGCCGGGCCCGCCGCAGCACCGACCTGGACGCGCTGGTCGTCGAGAACGACCGGCTGCGCGCCACCGTCCTGCCCGGCCTCGGCGGCCGCGTGTACTCCCTGCTCCACAAGCCCAGCGGCCGTGAACTGCTCTACCGCAACCCGGTGTTCCAACCCGCCGCCTTCGCCCTGAATGGCGCCTGGTTCTCCGGCGGCATCGAGTGGAACATCGGCGCCACCGGGCACGGCACCCTCTCCTGCGCCCCCGTGCACGCCGCCCGCGTACCGGCGCCGGACGGCGGGGAGATGCTGCGGCTGTGGGAGTGGGAGCGGCTGCGCGACCTGCCCTTCCAGGTGGACCTGTGGCTGCCCGAGGGCTCCGACTTCCTCCACGTCGGCGTGCGCATCCGCAATCCGCACCACCACACCGTGCCGGTCTACTGGTGGTCCAACACCGCCGTCCCCGAAGGGGAGCGCACCCGCGTCCTGGCCCCCGCCGAAGCGGCCTGGCACTTCGGCTACGCACGGACCCTGCGCCGGGTCCCGGTCCCCGACGCGGACGGCGCCGATCGCAGTTACCCACTGCGCAGCACCCACCCCGCCGACTACTTCTACGACGTGCCCGACGGCGCCCGCCGCTGGATCGCCTCCCTCGACGCGGACGGCCGCGGTCTGGTGCAGACCTCCACCGACACCCTGCGCGGCCGCAAGCTCTTCCTGTGGGGCGCGGGAGCGGCCGGGCGGCGCTGGCAGCGATGGCTCACCGAGCCGGGCACCGGCGGCTACGCCGAGATCCAGGCCGGGCCGGCCCGTACCCAGCTGGAACACCTGCCGCTGGAGGCCGGCGGCGCGCTCAGCTGGCTGGAGGCGTACGGACCGCTGGAGGCCGACCCGGCGGCGGTGCACGGCGCGGACTGGGGCGCGGCCCGTACGGAGGTCGCGGACCGGCTCCAGGCCGCCCTTCCCCGGGCGGACGTCGAGGCCGCCCACGCCGCCTGGCTGCCGTACGCCGACCAGGAACCGAAGGAGGCGCTGGCGGCCGGGTCCGGCTGGGGCGCACTGGAGGCGGTCCGTACGGGACTCGACCTGCCCGGCACGCCCTTCGGCCCGGCCACACTGGGCGCGGAGCAGGAGCCGTGGCTGACGCTGCTGAGGACCGGGGACCTGCCGGCCGGCGGCCCGGTACCCGGTCCGGTGCTGACCGCGCCCGCCTGGCGCGAGCTGCTGGAGTCCGCACCGCCCAGCCCGTCCACCGACTACCACCTGGGGCTCGCCCAGTGGCGGGCCGGCGACCGCGCGCAGGCCGTCCGCAGCTGGGAGCGGGCCGTCGGGCACGGCGCGGGCTGTCTGCCGCTGTACTGCCTGGCCGTCGCCGAGGCCGCGGCGGGCGAGCCGGCCCGCGCCGCCGACCGGTTCGGGCAGGCCTGTGCCGAGGCGGCGCGGGCCGCCTCGGCACCGGACCCCGCCGCGCGGGCCTGGCGGGTGGTGCTGCCGGCCCTCGCCCGGGAGGCGGTGCCCGCGCTGCTCGCGGCCGGCCGTACCGAGGAGGCCGCGCGGCTGCTGGCGGACCTGCGGCCGGCCGAACCGGCCGATGGCCGCTTCCCGTTGCTGACCGCACAGGTGCTGCTCGCCCAGGGGCGGCCCGCCGAGGCCCGGGAGATCTTCGAGACCGGCTTCGAGATCGCCGCTCTGCGGGAGGGCGACGAGGTGCTCGGGGACACCTGGTACGCGATCGCCGAGCAGCTGGTCGCGGGCGGCGGTCCGGTCACCGAGGAGGTCCGTGCGGCGGCCCGCTCCGCCCACCCGCTCCCGGAGCGCTACGCCTACCGGATGCGGCCGGAGTAGCCGCGCCCGGTGCCGTCCGCCGTCAGGCCAGCGGCTTGTCGAGCACCGCCTTGGTGTGGCTGAAGGTGTCCAGCGAGTACTCGCCGTGGTAGCGCCCCATGCCGCTCTCGCCGACCCCGCCGAACGGCAGGCCGGGCGCGGTGAGATGGGCGACCGGCAGCCCGAAGGTGAGCGCACCGGAGGAGGTCTCGGCCAGCAGCCGGCGCTTGGTGTCCTCGGACGCGGTGAACGCGTAGAGGGCCAGCGGCTTGTCCCGTTCGTTGATGAAGGCGATCGCCGCGTCCAGGTCGGGCACCGGGACGAGGGGCAGGATCGGCCCGAATACCTCCTCCTGCATCACGGGTGCGTCCGGGGCGACGTCGGCGAGGACGGTGGGCGCCAGATAGCGCGCGGCGCGGTCGTGTGTGCCGCCGAGGACCGTGCGTCCGCTGTCCAGCAGGGCGGTCAGCCGGTCGAAGTGCCGTACGTTGACGATCCGTCCGTACTCCTCCGCGGTGGCCGGGTCGGCTCCGTAGGCCTCGCGCACCGCCGCGGCGAGGTGCGGCTCGATCTCCCGCGCGGTGTCACCGATCGCCAGGACGTAGTCGGGTGCCACACAGGTCTGGCCGGCGTTGAGGAACTTGCCGGTCACCAGCCGCCGGGCGGCCGCGGCCAGATCCGTGCCCGGGTCGAGGACGACCGGGCTCTTGCCGCCCAACTCCAGGGTGACCGGGGTGAGATGGGCCGCGGCGGCGGACATCACGATCCGGCCGACGGTGCCGTTGCCCGTGTAGAAGATGTGGTCGAAGCGCTGGGCCAGCAGGGCGGTGGTCTCCGGGACGGCGCCCTCGACGACGGCCACCGCGTCGCCGTCCAGGTGGCGCGGCAGCAGCCGGGCGAGGGCGGCCGAGGTGGCGGGGGCGAGTTCGCTGGGCTTCACGACGGCGCAGTTGCCCGCGGCCAGCGCCCCGACGAGCGGGGCGAGCGCCAGTTGCAGCGGGTAGTTCCAGGGCGCGATCACCAGGACGACGCCGAGCGGTTCCCGGACGGTGTGCGCGGTCGCCGGGAGCAGCCGCTCGGGCAGCTCCGCCGGGCGGGGCGCCAGCCAGCCGTCGAGCCGGTCCAGGGTGTGGTCGATCTCGTGGAGGGTGAAGCCGATCTCGGTGCGGTACGCCTCCTGGGGGCCCTTGCCGAGGTCGTCGGCGAGGGCGGCGAGGAGCTCGTCGCGGTGCTCGGTGAGCAGGGTGCGCAGGGCCGTCAGCTGGCCGCGCCGCCACTCCGGCGAGGCGGTGCGGCGGGTGGTGAACGTGCGGCGGAGCCGGTCGACGACGGCGGCGGCATCCAGGTCGGGGGTGAGGGTGGGAGAAGCCATGCCGCCGAGGCTACACGAAACGAAAATATTTCGTTTCGCAATGCGTGGCCGGTAGACTCCCGGTGTGGCCGAACACACCGAGAGCAACCAGACCGCGACCCCCGGGCGGCAGCCGTCCCGTGGCCGGCCGCGGGACGCCGAACGCGACCGGGCGCTGCTCGCGGCCACCCTCCAGGTCCTCCAGGAGAGCGGCTACGGCGGCCTGACCACCGCGGCCGTCGCCAAGCGCGCCGGGGTGTCCACCGCGACCCTCTACCGCCGCTGGCGCTCCAAGGAAGACCTGGTCGTCGGCACCGCCGTCAGCTGGGCGAGCGACCTCGGCCCGCAGCCCGACACCGGCAGCCTCCGGGGCGACCTCGCCGTCCTGCTCCGGGACAAGGCGGCGACGCTGGAGGGCCCCGGCGGACGGCTGCTGCACATCCTGATCGGCGAGGCCGCGCACAACGAGGCGCTGGCCCGGGTCCTGGACACCGCGATCGTCCAGCCGGTCCGCGACCGGGCCGCCGACGTGGTGCGCCGCGCGGTCGCCCGCGGCGACATCCCGCCGCTGGAGAACGCCCATGTACTGGCCGATCTCGTCGTCGGCTCCATGGTCAGCCGCCTCTTCCTGACCCCCGACGTGACGTACCGGGGCACCGCCGACGGCCCCACCTCCGGAGAGGCGGCGATCAGCGAACTCCTCCCGTTCCTGCTGCGCGCCCTGGGGACCCAGCCGGGCTGAGGGGCCCGGGGCGAGCCCGTCCCGCCCGCTCGTACGCCATTGCGGTGACCGTCCCCGCGACCGTGGAATGAACCCGTACCGTCACGCGTTGTAGCGGATCATGAAGGCAATCATCGCGAACAGCTACGGCGGCCCCGAGGTTCTCGACTACACCGACCACCCCGATCCGAAGGTGGGCCCCGACTCCTTCCTGGTCCGGGTCAAGGCGGCCGGGGTCAATCCGGTGGACTGGAAGATCCTCGCGGGCTATCTGGACCCCATGATGGACGCGCACTTCCCGTTCGTCCCCGGGTGGGACGTGGCGGGCGTGGTCGAGGCGGTCGGCGCGGACGCCACCGAGTACGCGATCGGTGACGAGGTCATCGGCTATGTCCGCAAGGACGAGGTGGCGCACGGCACCTACGCCGAACTGGTCGCCGCGCCGGTCCGGACCCTGGCCCGCAAGCCGGTGTCGCTCAGCTGGCAGCAGGCCGCCGGACTGCCGCTCGCCGGGCTGACCGCCTGTCAGGCGCTGGACCGGGTCGGGGTGACGAAGGGCGAGACCGTGCTGGTGCACGCCGCCGCGGGCGGTGTCGGCTCGCTCGCCGTCCAGGTCGCGGTCGCGCGGGGCGCACGGGTCATCGGCACGGCCGGCGAGCACAATCACGCGTTCCTGCGGTCCCTGGGCGCGGAGCCGGTCACCTACGGTGACGGTCTCGCGGGCCGGGTGCGGGAGCTGGCGCCCGAAGGCGTCGACGCGGCAGTGGACTTCGTCGGCGGCGGCGTCGTGGGCGTCTCGCAGGAACTCCTCGGGGACCGCGGCCGGGTGGCCTCCATCGCCGACGGCGAGGTGACGGCGAAGGGCGGCCACATGGTGTGGGTCCGGCCGGACACCGCGGACCTGACCACACTCGGCGCGCTCGCGGACGCCGGCAAGCTGACGGTGCCGGTCGCCTCGTCCTTCCCCCTGCCCGAGGCGGCCGAGGCGCTCCGGCAGAGCATGACGGGCCGCACCCGCGGAAAGATCGTGCTGGACGTGTCCTGAGACCCGCTTCCGCGCCTCGCGGCAGGCGTGCCGCACGGGCCTCCGCCGGGGGGCGGCGCGTCAAGTCGGCTGTGGGCAGGGCAGGATGGCGCTCCCGGCAGACCGCACGAGAGAAGAGATCGCCAGCCATGCCCGCACCGTCCGCGTCGGAGGCCCCCGCGGCACCGTGGAGACCCGCACCCACGCCCCGCGTCCCCGCCCGGCCGCTGTCCCTGGCGCTCCTCACGCCCCTGGTGCTCACCGCGCTCACCGGCTGCGGTCTCACCGGTCCCGCCACCTACGACCCCGACGAGACCGCCGTCGAGGCCGAACCGGGCGAGGAGTTCACCCTCTCCGTGCCGTCCAACGCCTCCCTCGGAGAGCGCTGGTACGTGGCATCGCCGCGGCCCGACGGGGACGTGGTGCGGGCGACCCGCGAGGACCACGAGTACCCGGACAGCGACGCGGACGGAGCGTCCGGCGGCTCCCAGCTCTTCGGCTTCCGTGCCGTCGGCCCGGGGAGCACCACGATCCGGCTGATCCACTGCCCCGTGAGCGCGTGTGTCACCGAGGGCGGCTCGGCCACCGCGTCCCCGGCCCCCTCCGACGGGCCCACGGGCGCCCCGGCCCGCAGCCGACCCGACTACCGCACCTACACGGTGACCGTGGGCTGACCGGCTCCGGGAGACGCTCCGGGGCCCGCCCGCCCGGGGCCCGCCCGCCCGAGGCCCGTCCGCCCGGGGGCCGCAGTCCCGCGCCGACCCTCTGCGGAGGTCTCAGGCCTCCGGGCCCTGCTGCCGGTCGACGTACTCGAAGATCGAACCGTCCGGATGGCGGGCCACCAGGTTGCGGCCGATCGGGGTGGGCAGCGGGCCGGCGATGATGTCCGCGCCGACCGCCTTGAGATCGGCCACCGCCTCGTCCACGTCCTTGACGGCGAGGGTCGCCGTGATCTTCCGCAGTACCGACAACTCCGCCTCGGGGCCGCTCATCAGGAAGAAGCACCCGACCGCGGCGACCGCCACCCCGCCGCGCTGGAAGCGGATCGCCTCGGCACCGGTCAGCCGTTCGTAGACGCCGATCGCGGAATCGAGATCACCGACGCACACCCGCAAGGAGGTCCCCAGAATGTCCATACGGGCCACCCTAGTTGGGGGACCGGCCCGGACGCGATCACTTGGCCATCATCAGACCGCTGTCCGCCGCGCCCCGGGACAGCACGATGTCCCGGATGCTGTCCCGGGCCCGTGCGTAGTCGCCGCGACCGGGCTGTCCGGCCAGCGCCGCGTTGAGGTTCACGACCCGGAACCCGTCGTTGACATCGGTGAGTTGGGGCAGGAACTCCGCCTTGCGGACCGTCCAGCGGCCGCCGGGAGCGGCCGGGCCGGCGAAGGTGAAGCGGGCCATGGAGCTCTGGTTTCCGCGGCCGTCCGGCTGGTCGCTGTGGTTGAACATATGGCCCGCGAGCTGGTCGCCCATCCCGTAGACGACCCAGGTGCCGTTGACCTTCTCGTACGCCTGCGGGACATGTGCGTGGGTGCCGAGGATCAGGTCGACGTCGGGCCGTCCCCCGGTGCGGGCGGCGGTCAGCGCGCGGGCCAGGGTGCGCTGTTGCTCGTCCGGCTGCTGCTGCCACTCCGTGCCCCAGTGGATGCTGACGACCACCACGTCCGCGCCCGCCCGGCGGGCCGCGCGGGCGTCCGCGAGGATCTTCTTCGAGTCGATCAGGTTGACCGCCCAGGGGGCCTTGACGGGCAGCGGGATGCCGTTGGTGCCGTAGGTGTACGAGAGCTGGGCGACCTTCGCGCGGCCGGCCCGCAGCAGCGTGACCCGGGAGGCCTCGGTGGCGGAGCGGGCGGAGCCGGCATGGCGCAGGCCGACCGCGTCCATGGCGCCGAGGGTGCGGTGCACCCCGTCGGCGCCGTCGTCGAGGGTGTGGTTGGAGGCGGTGGAGCAGGAGTCGTAGCCCGCGTCCTTGAGGGCCGCGGCGACCTCGGGCGGGGACTTGAAGCTGGGGTAGCCGGTGAACGGTCCGCCGTCCCGGCCGTAGATCGTCTCCATATGGCAGATCGCCAGGTCGGCGCCGGAGACCACCGGTTTCACCCCGGCGAACATGGCACGGAAGTCATGGCCGCGGCCGTGCGCGTCATCGCCGGACCGCCGGATGATCTCGTTGTGCGGCAGGACGTCGCCGGTCGCCAGGAGGGTGAAGGACGAGGCGGCCAGGGCCCGCGCGCCGCCCGGCGGGGCGGACCGCGCGGAGCGGGCGGGGCCGGTGGGCTGCTGGGTGCCGCAGCCCACCGCCAGGAGGGTCAGCGCGGCTATCGCGGTGAGGCGTCGTTGTGGGGTCACGCCCCATCCATATCGGGATTAATAGGATTTATCTGCCGGGGAGGGGGTGTGGCTGGGCCGTCGGAGCGACGTGCCGGGGGCGGCCCCGTGGAGGCCGGGCCGGGCGGGCCTCGATGCGCGCGGTCAGACGCGGCAGAGGATCTCGCCGTGCAGGATGCCGAACCAGCCGTCCTCCTCGGCGCCCCAGGCCCGCCAGGCCCGCGCGATCCGGTCCAGCTGCTCCGCCGTGGCGTGCCCGCCGTCCACCGCGGTCCGCGCGTACGCGGAGTGGACCGTGCGGTCCGCCCACAGCTCGCTCCACCAGGAGCGCTCCTCGGGTGTGCGGTAGAGCCAGGTGCCGGCCGTGGCGGTGATCGCGCCGGGGGCGAAACCGGCCTGCCGGGCCCAGGCGTGCAGCCGGCGCCCGGCGTCCGGCTCGCCCCCGTTGGCGCGCGCCACCCGCCGGTACAGCCGCAGCCAGTCGGCCATCCCGTCGGTCTCCGGATACCAGGTCATCGCGGCGTAGTCCGAGTCGCGGACGGCCACGATCCCGCCGGGCCTGGTGACCCGGCGCATCTCGCGCAGCGCCTGGACGGGGTCGCCCACGTGCTGGAGGACCTGATGGGCGTGCACCACGCAGAAGGTGTCATCGGGGTGGTCCAGTGCGTGGACGTCGCCGACCGCGAAGCGGACGTTGGTCACCCCGCGGGCGGCGGCCGTCGCCCGGGCCTGTTCCAGGACGTCCGGCGCCTGCTCCAGGCCGGTGACCTGCCCGTCCGGCACCAGCGCTGCCAGATCGGCGGTGATGGTGCCGGGGCCGCAGCCGATGTCCAGAATCCGCATGTCCGGGCGCAGTGCGTCGAGCAGGTATCCGGCCGAGTTGGCGGCGGTGCGCCAGGTGTGGGAGCGCAGCACGGACTCGTGGTGGCCATGGGTGTAGACGGCGGATTCCTGCGGCATGGTCGGCTCCTTCGCGTGCGTCGGAGGGCGACCGGGCGGCGCGCTGCGGCACCCCCGGCCACCGCCGGGCGGCCGTCCGCACCGCGCCGCGGCCGCGCCTCGGCGTGGAGCTCACACCGTACGCGGCCATCCCGAATGATGAGAGTGGCGTCTCGTCATTCGGGCAGAAGGCGGTAGACCGTCAGCGCCTCGTTCTGCTTCTCCAGTGTCAACTCGCCCGGAGCGGGCGCGACTTCACCGTCGAAGGCCAAGGTGGTGCCCTGCGGGAGGTCGCTGATCCGCAGCCGGGACAGCCGCGCCTCACCGAGCACCGGAGAGCTGCGCGGGGCGCCCGTCAGGGCCGCGAGGAGCAGCCGGGTGCGGGCCAGCCGGCCGCCGTGCACCACCCGCACATCGAGCACCCCGTCCGCCAGGTCGTGCCGCCGCACCGGAGCGAAGCCCAGCCCCCGGTACTGGCTGTTGCCGACGAAGAGCAGCCACACGGCGCGCCGCTCGCCGTTGATCCGCAGCGTCAGCGGCTCGGCGGTACGCAGCACCTCCCAGGCCGCCAGCACCCCGGCGGGCCAGGCGCCGATCCGGCCCGCCCAGTGCTCACGGATGCGCACCAGCTCCGGATACGCGCCGATCGAGAAGGTGTTGAGGAACTGCCGTGCCTCCAGATGCGGCCCGGCCCGGAAGCGCGCCACGTCCACCGCGACGGCCTCACCGGTCTCCACGGCCCGTGCCGCCGACGCGTACGTCTCGATCCCCAGGTCGTACGCGAAGTGGTTCAGGGTGCCGCCGGGCAGCACCGCGAGCGGCAGCCCGTGCCGTACCGCGACCGCCGCCGCGGCGTTGACGGTGCCGTCCCCGCCGAGCACCCCCAGCGCGCCGCCCAGCTCCCTGGCCCGCTCGGCGGCGTCTTCGAGGGCCTTGTCCAGCGACGGCCCGTCCGGATCGCCGCACACCGTCACCTCGGCCTTCGGCAGCACCCCGTGCACCTCCTCGGCCCGGTCCGGGCGGGCGCCGGAACGCTGCCCCGACCCCTGGTTCGCCACCACGACCAGCCCGCGGCCGCCGGGCAGCGCGGGCGCCTCGGCGCGCGGCCGGGCGGGCGGCGCCAACTGGGCGCGGGTCGGTGCGAACCCGCGCACCGCGAACGCCGCACCGGCCCCCAGCGCGGCGCCCGCCAGCACATCACCCGGATAGTGCACGCCCGTATAGACGCGGGAGAACGCCACTGACGCGGCGACCGGCGCCAGCGCCAGCCCCCACCACTTGTTCTCCATGGCCACACCGGTCGCGAACGCCACCGCGGAGGCCGCGTGCCCGGAGGGGAAGGACGAGGTGAGCGGCTGGCGGTGCAGCTGCCGTATCACCGGCACCGTGTCCAGCAGCGGGCGCTGCCGCCGTACGGAGCGCTTGCCGAGGGTGTTCACCGTCGCCGACGCCACGGCCAGCGAGGCCACTCCGCGCAGCGCGGCCCGACGCATCGGCCGGCCCCCGACGGCGGCCGCACCGGCCGCGAGGCCGAACCACAGCAGCCCGTGGTTGGCGCTCCGGGTCAGCCGGGGCAGCACCCGCTGCGCGCCCGGCCATTCGCGCGCCGCAATCAGGTCGAAGGTCCGCCGGTCGAGATGGGTCAGTAGCGATCGCATGCGCCACCTTGTACCCCAGACGGCCCGGAACAGGCAGCATCCCGCCGCGGCGGCCCGCGCGGCGCCGCGGAGCGCGTCCCCCGCGGATACCGCTCCGGCCGCTGTGCTTCCATGCCCGGATGATCAGGAGACGCCATGACCGCGACCTCGACGCCTGTGTGGCCGTGCTGGCCGAGGTGCACACCCACAGCGGCTATCCGCACCACTGGCCCGACGAGCCGGCGCGCTGGCTGACCCCCGACGGGCTGACCGCCGCCTGGGTCGCCGAGACGGACGGCGCGGTCGCCGGTCATGCCGCGCTGTGCGGCGCCGAGGTCAGCCGGCTCTATGTCGCGCCCGCGGCACGCGGCGCGGGCCTCGGCGGACGGCTGCTGCACGCCGTCGAGGAGGAGGCCGCGGCCCGCGGACTGCGGCCCGTACTGGAGGTGAAGGCCACCGACACCGCGGCCATCGCCCTCTACGAACGGCGGGGCTGGCTCCGCCGCGCCACCGAACGGCAGGACTGGGGCGCCGGCGAGACGGTCATGGTGCACCACTACGAGGCGCGGCCGGTGCGCCCGGCGCATTGAGTGCCGGTCCCTCCCTCCGCTGACGTGTCGCCCCCGGTCGCCACCCCGGTGATCTGCCAAGGTGGACGGGGCCGCCCGTCCTGTGGGCCCACGATCGACCCGCCGTCGTGGAGTGGAGGAACGGATGCAGCGGACCGCCCCCGGATCTCCGCGGCCCGAGCCGGACCCGGAGCCGCCGGTGGGCCTGCCGGTCCTCCCGGAACTCGCCGCCCACCTCGCCGCGGCCGCCGACCGCACCGAGGCCGAGCCCCTGGGCGGCGCCGCGCCGCTGCGCACCGCCGCCTGCGGCTACTGGGAACGCCGCGGCCTGGCCACCACCCCCGACCGGGTGCTCGCCGCCCCCGGGGCGCCGGCCCTGCTTCTCGCGCTGTACGCCGCGGCCGGCGGGGCGGTGGTGCTGTCGCGGCCCTGCTCCGCGTCGTACGCACCCCCCGCCCGGCTGCTCGGCCGCCCGGTGCACCTCGCCCCCGTACCGGCCGAATCCGGCGGGATGCCCGACCCGTTCGCGCTGCTGGAGACCGTCCGCCGGGCCCGGATGCACGGCGACACCCCGCGAGTGCTGGTGCTGTCCGTCGCCGACGACCCGACCGGCACCTGCCCCGCGCCGGAACAGCTGCACGAGGTCTGTGAGGCGGCGGCGGACGAAGGGCTGTGGGTCGTCAGCGACGAGACCCGCCGCGATCTGCTGCACGATCCGCACGACACCGTGGTGCTCAGCCCCGCCGAGATGCTGCCCGACGGGGTCGTGGTGCTCACCGACCTGCGGGCCACCCTGGTGCCCGCCTCCTGGCCCGCCGCGCTGGCCCGCTTCCCCGACACCGGTCGCGGCGCCGCCCTGCACGCCGCCGTGCTGGACGCGCTCACCGCGCTGCGCACACCGCTTCCCGGCCCGCTCGGCTGCGCCGTCACCCATGCGCTCGGCGAGCCCGGCGAGGTGCGCGCCAGGACGGCGACCGCCGCCCGGGTCTACGGCGTGCTCGCCACGGCGCTCCACCACCTCGTCACCGGGGCCGGCGCCGTCTGCCGCCCACCGCACTCCGGCAGCCACCTGTACGCCGACTTCGAGCCGCTGCGCCGTCCGCTCGGGGCCCGCGGGATCGTGGAATCTAACGCGCTGGAGCGGGCGTTGGCGCCCTGGGGTGCGCGCGGCGGCCACCGTTTCGGAGACGCGCCGGGCGCCCTGCGGGTACGCCTCGGCGCCGAGGCCCTGCTGGGCGACGGCCGGGAACAGCGGCAGCGCGCCCTGACAGCCCCCGACCCGCTGGAACTTCCGCACATCGCCGAGGGGTTGACCGCCCTGTCCCGCACTCTGGCCGGGCTCACGGGCTCCTCGCACGGCTGATCGCCGCCACCCCGCACCCGCCCCGGTTCCGCCCACCGAAAGGAGCCCCTCGATGACCGAGCGGACCGAGCGCCCCCTCGCCGAGCAGCCACCCGACACCGAGCGGCTCACCGACACCGAACGGCTCCCCGGCGCCGGGCCGCCACACGACACCGAGCGGCTCCCGCCCGCCGCCCCCGGCGATGGTGCCGGAGCGGGCGGGGGAGCGGGTGGAGGAGGGGACCACACCCCGGCTCCGGCCGCCGGGCGGCCCACCGTGGACGCGCCGGTCCTCCCACCCGCCGCCCCGCCCCCGCACACCACCCCGCCCCCGCTCACCGCGCCGCGCCCACTGGGCGAACCCCGCACCTGGCCACGCGACTTCACCCACCGGCTGACCGCGCCGCTGCCCGGTGTCCGCGCCCTGGCCCGGATCGCCCGGGAGGGCAAACTGCGCCCGCCGCCCGGGACGCTCCCCGACATCCAGCAACTCCCCTTCGCACCGGGCCCGATGCCGGCCGCCGGCCCCACCACCCTCGCCCTCACCTGGGCCGGACACGCCAGCTGGATCATCCGGATCGGCGGGCTGACCGTACTGACCGACCCGGTCTGGTCCCGCAAGATCCTCGGTACGCCCGCCCGGGTCACCCCCGTGGGCGTCCGCTGGGAGGACCTGCCGCCCGTCGACGCCGTCGTCATCAGCCACAACCACTACGACCACCTCGACGCCCCGACCCTCAAGCGGCTGCCACGGCACACCCCCCTGCTGCTCCCCGCCGGGCTGGCGCCCTGGGCCCGCCGCCGCGGCTTCACCCAGGTCACCGATCTCGACTGGTGGGAGGCGGTCGAACTGCCCGCCCCCGGCGGCCCCGTACGCTTCGAATTCGTCCCCGCCCACCACTGGAGCAAGCGGACCCTGACCGACACCTGCCGCTCCCTGTGGGGCGGCTGGCTGCTGACCGCGCCCGACGGGCGGCGGGTCCACTTCGCCGGCGACACCGGCTACGGCCACTGGTTCGAGGAGATCGGCCGCCGCCACCCCGGCATCGATCTCGCGCTGCTGCCCATCGGCGCCTACGACCCGCGCTGGATGCTGCGCCCGGTGCACACCGACCCGGAGGAGGCGGTCAGGGCCTGTCGGGACCTGGGCGCCCGCGCGCTGGCCCCGATGCACTGGGCGACCTTTCTGCTCTCCGGCGAGCCGCCCCTGGAACCGCTGCACCGGGTCCGCGCCGCCTGGGCCGCCACCGGACGCCCCCGCGAGGACCTCTGGGACCTTCCCGTCGGCGCCTCGCGGGTGCTGGACGGGCGCTGAGCGGCGGGCGGACCTGAGCGGCGGCGCGGGCCGGAACGGGCGCCCCATGGCGGGGACTTCGGCGGGCGGGCCTGGGGACGGGGCTTCGGTGGACGGGCCCTGCGGACCGGGCTTGGGCCGACGGGCCCTACGTACCGCCCCCGTCCCGCGTGGGTCCGACCCGCCGCCAGGCCGCCGGTGCCACCGCGATCACCATGGTCACCGCGATCGCCGCCACCACCCCCTGCCACGCGGAACGGAACAGCGAGCCGCTCAGCAGCCCGATCAGCTGGTACGTCGCCGCCCAGGCCAGACACGCCGGAACGTCGCCCCGCACGAACCGTCGCAGCGGCATCGCCGCGAGCAGACACGCCAGCATCACCGGAATCCGCCCGGCCGGCACCAGCCGGGACAGCACCAGCACCAGGACCCCGTGCTCCCGCAGCCTGAGCCGGGCGCGGGCCAGCCGCTCCGGCGCGGCGCGGGCGCGCAGCCGCGCCAGCCAGCGCGACCCCTGGGGGGAGTGACTGCCGCGCCGCCCGAGCGCGTACAGCCCCACATCGCCGAGGAACGCGGCGGACGACGCCACCGCGAAGACCATCAGCAGCGCGAACGGCGAGGCGTGATGGAAGGCGACCACCGCCGCCGAGCTGACCAGCGCCCCCGTCGGCACCACCGGCACCAGCGACCCGAGCACCACCAGCAGGAACAGCGACGGATAGCCGACCGCCTGCTGCGTCGACTCCGGCGGCACGGTCCGCGCCAGCTCAGCGAGTTCACCAAGGAGCGTCATCACACGGCCTTCGGCCGGACCGACTCGCCGTGCCCGAGCCGGTGCACCGTCACCTCGGGCGCCAGCAGCGCCACCTGCCGCTCGAACTCCTGGCCCGGCGCATGGAACTCATGCGGCCGCACGGCGTCCAGACCGATCGGCCAGTACGTGCCGTAGTGCACCGGGACCACGCAGCCCGGCGCCAGCCGCGCCGCCGCCTGTGCCGCCCGCCGCGCGTCGAGATGGCCGGGCCCGAGGAACGGCCCCCAGCCGCCCACCGGCAGCAGCGCCACCTCGCACGGCCCCACCTCCGCCGCCATCGCCTCGAACAGCCCGGTGTCGCCCGCGAAGTACGTCCGTGCCGTGCCCCGTACGACATAGCCGAGCGCCGGCACCCGGCGCGGTCCGCAGGGCAGCCGCCGCCCGTCGTGCGCGGCGGACACCGCGCGGACCGTCACCGCACCGGCCGCGCACTCCTCACCCGCCCGCAGCTCGGTGATCCGCAGCGCACGGGCCGCGGCCACCCGCCGCAGCCCCGGCACCGCGGCCGTCGCCCCGCGCGGCACCACCAGCCGGGTCCCCGGCGCGAGCCGGGCCAGTGAGGGCGGGTGCAGATGGTCGGCGTGCAGATGTGAGACCAGGACGACATCGGCCCGTGCGGCCTCGGCCGGCGGCAGCGCGCCCCGCCGGCGCCGCAGATGGGCCAGCCGGCGCACGAACAGCGGGTCCGTCAGCACCCGCACGCCGGAGTCCTCGACCGTCACGGTGGCATGCCCCCACCAGGTGACCTCCACCGACACCGAGCACCTCCCGTCCCGACGGGCCGGCTCGCTCACCGCGGGCGGCCGTCTCGCTTCCCGTGCGCGTCCTCTCGATCCTCCACCATCCGGGCCGGAAAGCGGCCGATAGGGAGCAGCGACGGCGAGCGGCCGATGGGGAGCGGCCGACGGCGAGCGGTCGCCGGGGGAGCGAACCGCCCGGCGCGGCGGGCCCGGGACGCCCGACCCGGCCGACTCCGGCCTCGGGGAGAGCCGGGGGCGCCGGGGAAGCCGGGAGGGGCCGTACCGACCGCGGCGCGCGGTGCGTTCCCGCGGGCCGCGGTGCCATGCTGGCGGCAGGCCCGCCCCGCCGGGCGGGCCGGAGGGTGAGGTGGAACGGCGTGCGGATGCCGCGGTGGAAGGCCCTCAGCGGAGCCCTGTTCCGGGTGCTCGCGGTCTGGCTGGTGTCCACCCTCACCCTGCTCGTGCTCGCCGGTCTGCTGCCCGACTTCCGGCTCCAGTCGCCGGGCGGCGACAGCCTCACCCGCACCGCCCTCACCGCCGCCCTCGGCGCCGGCGCGTTCGGCCTGCTCAGCGCCCTGGTGTGGCCCCTTCTTGTCCGTGCCCTGCTGCTGGTGCCGGCGCTCGTCCTCGGCCTGCTGGTCTTCTTCCTCAACGGCTCCCTGCTGCTGCTCGCCCTCGACCTGGTCCCCGACGCGCGCGGACAGGCCGGACCGGAGACCGCGGTGATCGTCGCGGCCGCCATGTCCGCCGCCTCCTCGGCCACCTCCGGCTTCCTCGCGGTACGCAACGACGAGGCCTACCACCGCCGGCTGGTCCGGCTCGCCGGCCGCCGCCGGGGCCACCGGACCGGCCGGTCCCGCGGCCCGGACACCCCCGGCACGCTCTTCCTCCAGCTCGACGGGGTGGGCCACGACCTGCTGCGCGAGGCCGTCCGGGGCGAGCGGCCGCTGATGCCGACCGTCGCCCGCTGGGCCGCCGCCGGCCACCGCCTCACCCCCTGGCGCACCGACTGGTCCAGCCAGACCGGCGCCAGCCAGCTCGCCCTCCTGCACGGCAGCAACGAGGACCTGCCGGCCTTCCGCTGGTACGAGAAGGACACCCGCACCGTCGTCGTCAGCAACCGGCCCAGCAGCGCCGCCGAACTCCAGCGCCGCGCCGTCGAGCGCACCGGCGACGGCGGACTGCTCGCCCACGACGGCGCCAGCCGCGGCAACCTCTTCAGCGGCGGCGCCGACCAGGTCGCCCTGGTGATGTCGGTGGCGGCCCGGCGCGGCAGACACAACCGCTCCCGCGCCGGCTACTTCGCCTACTTCTCCGACCCGGCCAACGCGACCCGGACCGCCGTCTCGTTCGTCGCCGAGGTCGTCCGCGAGATCGTCCAGTCGCTGCGCACCCGCTTCCGCCGCGAACTCCCGCGGGTCAAACGCGGCGGCCTTTACCCCGTCATCCGGGCCTTCGCCACCGTCGTCGAGCGCGACGTGGTGGTCGCGGCCGTCATCGGCGACCTGCTCGCCGGCCGCACCGCCATCTACGCCGACCTCGTCGCCTACGACGAGGTGGCCCACCACTCCGGACCCGCCCACCCCGACGCGCTCCAGGTCCTGCGCGGCCTCGACCGGGCCCTCGCGCTGATCGCCCGCGCCGCCCGGCACGCACCGCGCCCGTACCGCATCGTGCTGCTCTCCGACCACGGCCAGAGCCACGGCCCGACGTTCCTGGAGCGCTACGGGCTGAGCCTGGGCGATCTGGTCCGCGCCGGATGCGGGCTGCCGGTGCCCCGCCGCGCGGGACGCACCCCCAGCGGGGCCGAGGCCAGGGAGGCGGCGCGGGCCGCGCTGCACCGTCCCGAGGAGGCGGCCGGGCAGCGCCCGGAGCGGACGGCGAAACCGGACCTCGCCCACCCGCTCGTCCTGGCCTCCGGAAACCTCGGTCTGGTGTCCTTTCCCGACGTGCCCGGCCGGATCACCCGCGAGGAACTGGACCGCAGACACCCCGCCCTGCTCTCCACCCTCGCCAACCACCCCGGCATCGGCTTCCTGCTGGTCCGCTCCGCGGTACACGGCCCCGTGGTGCTCGGCCCGGCCGGTGCCGAGCACCATCTCGGCACCTGCCGGGTCATCGGCGCCGACCCGCTGGCCCCGTTCGGCGACGGTGCGGCCGACGCCGTCCGCCGCACCGACCGCTTCCCGCACGCCGCCGACCTCATGGTCAACTCCGCCTGCGACCCGAAGACCGGCGCGGTACACGCCTTCGAGGAGCAGATCGGCTCGCACGGCGGCCTGGGCGGCGCCCAGAGCCACCCCTTCCTCCTCTGGCCCGCCGAGCTGACCCCGCCGGCCCCGGACGGCGAGCCGCTGACCGGCGCGGAGCAGGTGCACCGGGTGCTGCGCCGCTGGCTGGCCGAGGCGGAGGGACCACAACTGCCCCTCGGGCCCGCCGCGGACGAACTCCGGCGCGGGATGCGTCCGCCCGGAGGTTTTCCACCCCCGGACCCCACCCCGCAGGACGATCCCCGCTGATTTTGGGCGGAGGCCACCGATCGCCGACGATGGGACACCGCTCGGTAACCCCGGGTGCACAGCGCACGACGAGAGGCCCACCACGCCATGAACGACCGGCACACGCGCCGCTTCGGTCTGGGGACCGCCACCTGCCTAGTGATGGGCAACATCATCGGTGGCGGCATCTTTCTGCTGCCGGCTTCGGTGGCCCCGTTCGGCACCATCAGCCTCGTCGCCTTCGGCGTCCTGACCGTCGGCGCCGTCGCCCTCGCCCTGGTCTTCGGGCGGCTCGCCGAGCGCCACCCGGACACCGGCGGCCCCTACGTCTACGCGCGCGAGGCGTTCGGCGACTTCGCCGGATTCCTCTCCGCCTGGTCGTACTGGACCATGACCTGGGTCAGCAACGCGGCGCTCGCGGTCGCCATCGTCGGCTACGCCCACGTCCTCCTCCCGGGCCGTCCCAGCGACGCCGGCGACCTCGCGATCGCCCTCGGCGCGCTCTGGCTCCCGGCCCTCGCCAACTTCGCCGGCACCCGCTACGTCGGCCTGGTCCAGACGGTCTCCACGGTCCTCAAGTTCGTCCCGCTGCTCTTCATCGCGGTCGTCGGCCTGTTCTTCTTCGACCCGGCCAACCTCGGTTCGTTCCACGAAGGCAGCGGCAGCGCGCTCGGCGGGATGTCCGCGGCCGCCGCGATCCTGCTCTACTCCTACGTCGGTGTGGAGTCCGCCGCGATGAGCGCGGGCGAGGTCCGCGACCCGGAGCGGAACGTCGGCCGGGCCACCGTCCTCGGCACCGTCGGCTCCGCCGTCGTCTACCTCCTGGGCACCGTCGCCGTCTTCGGCACCGTCGCCCACGACAAGCTGGTGAAGTCCCAGGCGCCGTTCTCCGACGCGGTGAACGCGATGTTCGGCGGGCACTGGGGCGGCACCGTCGTCGCGATCGCCGCCGTCGTCTCGATCATCGGCGCCCTCAACGGCTGGACCCTGATGAGCGCCCAGTCCCCGTACGCCGCGGCCAAGGACGGGCTGTTCCCCGCACCGTTCCTGACCAAGCGGCGCGGGGTGCCGACCTTCGGCGTCCTGGCCGCCGTGGTGCTGGCCAGCGCCCTCACCGTGATCAACTACCTGATCGGCTCCGGCGGCGTCTTCGAGATCCTGGTGCTGATCACCACCTTCTCGGCGACCGTCCCCTACCTCCTCGCCGCCGGCGCCCAGGTCTACTTCCTCCTCACCGGCCGCCGCGACAAGGTCCGCCCCGCCCGCTTCGCCCGCGACATGACCCTCGCCCTGACCGCCTTCGGCTTCACCTTCTGGCTCGTCGCCGGCGCCGGCTACGCCGCGATCTACCAGGGCGTCCTCTTCCTCTTCGCCGGCATCCTCGTCTACGCCTGGATGGCCGCCCGCCGCACCACCCGCCAGGAAAACCCGCCGGCCACCCACTCCACACCCGCGGACGACGAGGCAGCCCTTGCCGCATCCGCCGCGAGCGCCACAACACCTCCGCGAACGAGCTGACGGGCCGCGGCCTTCCGGCGCGGGCGCGGCGTCAGTGCCGCCTCATTGGCCCTGGCCGGGTATGCCTGGCTGACGTCCCTGTGGCCGGGGGCCGGACGGCGGTTGAGCGGCAGCTGACCAGGCCTGACCGAGATTCCTCCCCAGGCACCCCCAGCCGTGCATCCACGGGCGGGCATGCACCCCTTCCGGTCGAGTTCAGTCGCAGTTGTTCACTGTGCAACCATCTCAGTCCTTCGCAAGTCCTTCACATGCAACACAAGGTCATCAAACTGTGGAGGGATCTCTCATGCGTAAGCGTCCTGTCGTCGCTGCCGCCGCCGCTGCCACTGCCGGCGCGCTGGCCTTCCTTGTCGCCGCCCCGGCTCAGGCCGCGGAGTACCACTCGGCGTTGAAGGTCCGCGGGGTCCAGTACGACGCCCCCGGCCGGGACTCCAACAGCTGCTCCTCGGGCAACACCGACGAGGAGTACGTCACGATCAAGAACTACTCGTCGGCGACCATCAACCTCAAGGGTTACGTGGTGAAGGACGCCACCGGCAATCGCTTCACCTTCACCGCCAGCCACTACCTGGAGCCCGGGGACTATGTGAAGCTCCGCGGCGGCCACGGCAGCGACTCCGACACGTACAACGTGGTCTACCGCGACAACTGCAACTTCCTGTGGAACAACGACCGCGACACCATCTACCTGTACAAGCCCTCGGGCAGCCGCTCGGACGTCCACTCCTACACGAAGCGCGGCTCCGACTCCGACGGCAACGGCTACATCCGCTATCACAGCTGAGCGAGGTGGAGTGCGTGGGGCGGCGCCCTCCGTCCCCACCACAGGCAACCTGCCCTGAGGGCTTCGCCATTACCTCTCGCGTAATCGCCTACCGCCTCGCCGCCCGGCAAGGTGAAGGCACCGGTTCACGGGCCGGCGCACTCCGGCCCGTGGATCGGCGTCAGGGACGTGGTGCTGTTCCGGCATCACGGGTTCACGGCATGTGAGGCGAGGAGTGGAGAGCGTCATGACGCAGCAGCAGGAACAGGGCGGGCGGCAGGTATCGGGCGAGGCGGACCGGTACGTGGTCGCTGTGGTGCGGTACCTCGAGGCGTGGAACGCGCGAGAGGAGGGGGCGTTGGGTGAGGCCGTGGGGGCGGCGTTCTGCGAGGGCATCACCTACACCGATCCGTTGGCCGATGTCGCGGGGCATGACGGGCTGGCGGCTGCGATCGCGGGGGCGCACGCGCAGTTCCCCGGTTATGTGTTCCGGCAGGTGGGGGACGTGGACGGGCACCACGACATCGCGCGGTTCGGGTGGGAGCTGGTGAGTGTGGCGGACGGGTCGGCGCCGGTGGCCGGGTTCGATGTGGTGCGGCTGAGGGAGGACGGGCGGATCGGGGCCGTGCTCGGGTTCCTGGACCGGGTGCCTGCTGTGTGAGGCCCGTTCGCCGCGCACGGGCCGGGCGGGTGCTCGGCCCCTACAGTCGCACCTCCCGCAGATAGGCCGCCGTCTCCGGATCAGCCGGCAGGAGGGTTTCCACGGCGAGTTCGGAGACGGTCACGTCCATGGGGGTGTTGAAGGTGGCGATGGTGGAGGTGAAGGACAGCACGGTGTCGTCGTGTTCGATCACCATGGGGAGGGCGAAGGGGGCGTGTTCGCCCAGGGTGGCGGTTTCGTGGCCGCCCGGTGGCAGGGGGTAGGCGCTCACCTCGTCGTAGAGCGCGCGCAGGGGGGCGGAGCGCATCAGGGCCAACTGGCGCTCCATCTGGGAGAACAGGTGGCCGCGCCACTCCCGGAAGTTGCGGATGCGGGGAGCCAGGCCGTCGGGGTGCAGGGTGAGCCGCATGGCGTTCAGCGGCGGCTGCAGCAACGACGGGGCGACGCCCGCCAGCAGCAGGGTGATGCCGCGGTTCGCCGCCTGGACCTGGTAGATCCCGTCGACCACCAGCGCGGGGAACGGTTCGTAGGCGGTCAGCAGGCGTTCCATGCCGGAGCGCAGGGCGGCCATCGACGGGGCGTCCAGCGGGGTCTCCGGGAAGGCCGGGGCGTAGCCCGCCGCGATCAGCAGGGCGTTGCGCTCCCTTACGGGGACGTCGAGGTGTTCGGCGAGCCGGAGCAGCATCTCCTGGCTGGGGCGGGAGCGGCCGGTCTCGATGAAGCTGATGTGGCGGGCGGAGGAGTCGGCGCGCAGCGCCAGTTCGAGCTGGCTGATCCGGCGCCGGTCGCGCCATTCGCGCAACAGCGCGCCCACACCCGTGGTCGTCTCCGGTGACGACGCCGCAGCAGTAGTCATGGGAGGGACGGTAGCTGAGGGGCGGAGGCGGTGGGCGGGGTCGGCAGCCGTGGGGGAGGGGCCGGACGGGCGGGCGCGGGCCTACGGGACCAGAGCCCGGCGGGAAGACACCTAGGGGAGAGCCCCACGGCAAAAGCCCTAAGGGAAAGATGGGGGTCGCGGGCGGGTGTGGTGGGCCGGTCGTCGGGGAGGGTGTGTGTGCCGGGCCGGCATTGCGGGGGAAAGGGGTGTCGGCGTGTCAGGCTGGGAGCGGTGAGGGGCCGCGGCCGGCCGGCGGCGGTGCGGAGGGCGTACGTATCGGGAGCCGGCTCATCGGAGGGCCGGCACACGGCGAGAGGCGGGCGTGATGAATGCTCAGGTGGAACCGCTCAGCGAGAAGGAGATCGAGGAGCGTCTCGCGGAGCTGCCGGGGTGGTCGGTCGAGGGTGAGCTGCTGCGCCGGGAGTACCTCTTCCACGGGCATCTCCCGGCCGTCGCCATGGTCGTCCATATCGCGCAGATCCAGGAGGAGCTGGGACACCACACCGACCTCACCCTGGGCTACAACCGGATCGGCATCGCGGTGAACACCCACAGCGTCGGCGGCCGGATCACCCAGCTCGACTTCGGTCTCGCCCGGCGTATCGAGGACATCGCGCCGGGCCACGGGGTGCGCTGACCCGGCGGGGCGGGTCGCCGCCCACGGGCTCAGCTGCCGGTGCGGGGCCGCACCACCCGCCCCGCACGCGCCAGTTCCACGTTGAACTGGGCGCCGGACAGCAGCGACAGATGGGAGAACCACAGCCAGATCAGGAACACCACCGGCCCGGCGAGCGAACCGTAGAGCCGGTTGAAGGTGCCGACGTACGAGGCATAGAGGGCGAATCCGGCGGAGGAGATCAGCCAGAGGAGCACGGCCACCACACCGCCCGGGGCCGCTCTGCGCACCCCGCGCGAACTGGGCGGTCCGGAACGGAACAGCACCATCGCCAGCACGGTGGCCAGAAGCAGCAGCAGCGGCCACTTCAGCAGGTTCCAGGTCGCCTCGCCGGCCTCCCCGAGACCCACCGCCCGGCCCAGCGCGGTCGCGATCGGCCCGCTCACCAGCAGCGCCACCGCGCTGCTGATCAGCAGCGCCATCAGCAGCAGCGCCGTGCACAGGATGCGCGGTGCCTTGCGCCACGGCGGCCGGTCGTCCTTGGTGCGGTGCATGGCGTGCAGCGCACGGCGGAACACCGCCAGATAGCTGCAGGACGACCACAGCGCACTGACCAGGGCGCCGCCCAGCACCACCCACGCGGCCGTCTGCTGGTGCGCCATCCCGACCAGCGCCCGGTGGACGGCCGGGCCCGAGTCGGCCGGGGCGAGCGAACTGATCTGGTTGATGAGCTGTCCGGTGGCCGGCGGATCGGCGAGGCCGATCAGCGACACCGTGACGATCAGCGACGGCAGCAGCGCCAGCACCGAGTAGTACGTCAGGCTCGCCGCCCAGTCCGTCACATCGTCGTGCCACACGGACAGCGGCGTACGGCGCAGCGCGGTACGGCACTGGGCCAGGGTCGGCAGCGTGGCCGGCTGTCGCGGCCCGACCGCCCCGAGTGCCCGGTCCAGCTGTGTCCGGTCCAGCCCTCGGCGCATCCCGCTCCCGCCCATGTCGTATCCGTCCTCTCCGTCGGTCCGCCCTGCATCATCTCCCGGCCCGGATGCCGTCCACGACACACGGCCGGCCGGTGGCCCGCTCACGTCAGCCCGCGTGCCCGCCTGAACCGCGCCAGCCCGTCCGCCAGATCCACCACCGGCTCCGGGTAGTCGCAGGCCGCACGCTCGGGCCCGGACAGCTTCCACGGCTGGTGCACCGCCGCGCCCGCGAGCCCCGCCAGCTCGGGCACCCAGCGCCGTACGTAGTCCCCCCGGGGGTCGAACCGCCGGGCCTGGACCAGCGGGTTCAGCACCCGGTTGGGCCGGGTGTCGGTGCCGGTGCCGGCCACCCACTGCCAGTTGAGCTGGTTGTTCGCCATGTCGCCGTCGACCAGCAGATCCAGGAAGTGGCGCGCGCCCACCCGCCAGTCCACATACAGCGTCTTGGTCAGAAAGCTCGCCACCAGCATCCGCGCGCGGTTGTGCAGCCAGCCCTCGTACAGCAGCTGCCGCATCCCGGCATCGACCACCGGATAGCCGGTACGGCCCTCCTTCCACGCCGCCACCTCCGCCTCGTCATGGCGCCAGCGGTCGTCCCTGGCGCGGTAGTCGGCGCGCGCCGCGCCGGGGCGGGCCGCCAGCACCTGGTGGTGGAAGTCCCGCCAGGCCAGCTGCCGTACGAACGCCTCGGCGCCGGCGCCGCCCCGGCCGGCCGCCTTGTGCACCAGCTCCAGCGGGGAGAGGCACCCGAAGTGCAGATACGGCGAAAGCCGCGAGGTGGCGTCGCCCGGCAGATCGTCCTGCCGGTCCTGGTACTCGGCCATCCCCGACCGCTGCCAGGCCCCGAACCGGCGGCGCCCCGCCCGTTCGCCGCCCTCCGGCAGGCCGGGCGACGGCGTGCCGTCCGGGCACAGGTCCCGCGCGGACGGCAGCTCCCCGGACCGCACCTCGGCGGGGACCCGTACGGAGCGCGGCGCGGGCAGCACCGACCGCCTCCCCGCGGCCTGCCAGCGCCGGAAATACGGGGTGAAGACCGCGAAGTGGTCCTTGTCCGGGCCGGTGGGCAGCACCGCGCCCGGCGCCAGCGCCGTGATCACCGCGTCATGCACCACCAGCGAACGCCCCGCGGCCGCCAGCTCCGCGGCCAACCGCCGCTCCCTGCGCAGCGCGTAACCGCTCACCCCGGCCGCGAGATGCACCTCCCCGGCCCCGGCGTCCGCCGCCACCCGGCAGGTCTCGGCGACCACGTCCCCCGTACGGATGACCAGCCGACCGCCCCGTTCGCGCAGCCCCGCATCGAGATCCGCCAGCGCGTCGGCCAGGAACGCCGCCCGGTTGGGCACCAGGAACCCGGCGTCAGCGATCCCGGTGTCGACGACGAACAGCGGTACCACCCGGTGCGCGGCGCGCAGCGCGGCATGCAGCACCGGCTGATCGTGCAGCCGCAGATCGGAGCTGAACAGGCAGATCGCTACATCCATGCCCTACGTCTACACGAACCGGCGCGGGGCGAGACGCCCGTAGTGGGCGTCCGCGGTGGGCGCCCGCCCGTCAGGCGAAGGGCAGTCCGCGCCACGGCGAGGCCGGGTCCTGGGTGAGGACGCGGTGGAGATGCACCGCCTCCGCGTACGGCGGCCCGAACCAGCCGTTGTCGAACGCCAGCATCCGGCCCAGGGCGTAGCCCGCGGCGAACTCCTGCCACGAGCCGTACACCTCCCTGGCCCGCGCGGCGGCCTGCTGCACGGCCTGTTCGGCCTGGTGCGGAGCGCACAGCCGGGCGCCCAGGCCCCAGCGGACCAGGTTGACGGCGTGCGCGTGGTCCAGCGCGGCCAGGGACACCACCCGGCCGTCGGCGGGCAGCAGCCCGTCCGCGCGGAACCGCTCCTCGTAGCGGGTCACCAGCTCGGGTACGGCGGGGGCGTCCGCCGCGTCAGCCGGGCCCGCGGTCTCCTGGCCGTTCGCGTCCTTCGTGTCTTTCGCGGCCCCGGCATCCCCGGCCCGTGCCCGTGCGCGCAGCGCCGCCTCGGTCTCCGCCGGGACGAACTGACCGCCGAGCAGCTGGTCCAGACGCTGCTGCCAGCCGGCCGGGTCGGTCACCGACCACTGGTCGCGCAGGGTCTGCGCGTCCGCGGCGTGGTCGAGGAAGGCCGTACCGAGCTCGTTCCACGGCACGCTGTGGTGCACCGCGATCGGCGCACCGCACGCCAGGCCCTGTGCGACGGGGCCGTGCAGCGGACCGCCGTAGTGGGTGACGAGCAGTCCGCCGGGCCGTACGCCGCCCTGGGCGCGGTGCCGCAGCCACCCGGCGCGGTGGGTCCGCGACGCGGGCAGATAGGCGGCGCACGGCGTCCCGGGGTTGACCGCCAGCCGCCACTTGTCGTTCGGCCAGTCCTCCGCCAGCTCCTCGACCGAGACGCGGTCGAAGGACTGCTGCGGCTGCCACAGCGGCAGCATGCCGCGGGTCAGGACGGGAATGCATTTACCGCCCGCCGCCGGGTCGTCGTAGACGGGCAGCGGGTCCTGCCCCTGCTGCGGTACCGCCAGATACAGGTCCTCACCGGCGATCGCCGCGACCTGACCCTCCCAGTCCCCACGCGCCGTTGCTTCGCACAGCCGCCGCTCGGTATCCGTCGGCGGCGCCCATCCCGGAGTAGCCACAGGCCCAGACCCTACGATCACCCCTTCCCGCGCGGGAACCTGGGGCTGCCGGAACGGCACCGGCCAAGGCACGCGCACCACCCGTCACGGAGGCTCGACGGCATGACCGACCACGACCGGCCCGGCCCCGGGCACCAGCATCCGCACGACGGCGCCCACCCCGACTGGGAGGTGCTCGGCCCGCACCTGGAACGGGGCGCCGAGCTGTACCTGCCGCTCTACGAACAGGCCGTGTCCTGGCTGTGCGAGCCGCCCGGCGGTCTTGTCCCCGGCGGGGTGCTGAGGGTGCTCGACATCGGCAGCGGCCCCGGCGTCGTCAGCTGTCTGCTGGCCCGCGCCTTCCCGAACGCCGAGGTGGTCGCGGTGGACGCGACCGGGGCACTCCTGGAGCGGGCCCGCGACCGGGCCGACCGCCTCGGTCTCGGCGACCGGGTCCACACCCACCTCGCCGAGGTCCCCGACGGACTCGACGCCCTCGGCGGCGCCGACCTCATCTGGTCGAGCAGGGCGCTGCACCACGTCGGGGACCAGCGTGCCGCGGTCGCCGCCCTGGCCGGTCATCTGCGCCCCGGCGGACTGCTCGCCGTCGCCGAGGGCGGCCTCCCCGCGCGCCATCTGCCGCGCGACCTCGGCATCGGCCGCCCGGGGCTGCAGTCCCGGCTCGACGCGGCCGGTGAGGAGTGGTTCACGCGGATGCGTGCGGGGCTGCCCGACGCCGCCGGCGAGGCCGAGGACTGGCCGGCCTTCCTCGCTGACGCCGGTCTGCGCGCGCCGTGTTCCCGCAGCTTCCTGCTGGATCTGCCGGCCCCGCTGGGCGCCGCGGCCCGCGCCCATGTCGTGGCCACGCTGGCCCTGGCCCGCGACTTGTACGGCGAGCGCCTCGACGAGGACGACCGCGGGACGCTCGCCCGCCTCACCGACCCCGAGGACGCCGCCGGTGTGACCCGCCGCCCCGACGCCTTCGTCCTCTCGGCGCGGACGGTGCACACGGCGCGGGCGCAGTAGCCCACGGCCCGGACCGGCCGCGCCCGGGTGCCGCCGGTCCGCTGTGCCCGGGTCAGCCCTGGTTCATCGGCTTGGGGTTGATCACGGCGAAGGTCGCGCCCTGCGGGTCGCGCACCACGGCCATCCGGCCGGCGACCATGTCGAAGGGCCGCTGAAGTGCCGCGCCACCGGCCGCCGTCACCTTGTCGACGGTCTCGTCGGTGTCCGCCACCGAGAAGTAGGCGAGCCAGTGTGACGGGGTGTCGGCCGGCATCTGCTCGGACATCGGCTGCATACCGCCCACCGGACGGTCCTGCACCGTCAGGGAGTAGTAGTTGTCGGCGCCTTCCATGGGGGCGCTCTCGATGCCGAGGGCGGTCTTGTAGAACGCGGCCGCGGCGGACGGGTCGGTGGTGTTGAGCTCGTTCCAGATCAGCGCGCCGTGTTCGTTGACGATGCCGGCGCCGGGGAAGTCCCCGGGCTGCCAGATGCCGAACACCGCTCCGGTGGGGTCGGCCGCGATCCCCATCCGGCCGAGCGTCATCACGTCCATGACGGGCAGCAGGACCGTGCCCTCGGCTCCCCGTACCGCCTCGGAGGTGGCGTCCGCGTCGGCGGCGGCCAGATAGGTGGTCCACACGGTCGGCGGCGCGGGCTGGCCGCCCATCGGGACCGCGGCCATGATGCCGGCCACCGGTTTGCCGTTGAGTTCGCAGACCGCGTAGCCACCGGTGTCCGGGGGCCCGATCTCGCCGGTCCACCCGAAGACCTGGGAGTAGAAGTCGATGGCCGCTTGCTGGTCCGGGGCCGCGAGGTCGATCCAGCAGGGCGTCCCGGGCTGGTAGGGAGCTGTGACGTCGGGCATCAAGGCCTCCTCGATGGGGCACCTCCGCCACCCTTGCGGGCACGGCGGAGGAGCGGAACGCGGAGGGGTACCGGCCCCGGTCGGCACGCCTCGGGGACCACCCCACACTCACCCTCCACCCTCACCGCCGTCCGCCGAGCCCGCCACTCGGGTACCGCGCGGCGCCGCCCGTACGAGCGGGCGGCGCCGGAACGGAACGGGGATCAGGCCACGTCGAAGGTGGCCGGGTCCGGGCCGAGGCGGTTGCCGGATTCCAGGCCGGCGAGCGCGGTGAGATCCGCGTCGTCCAGCTCGAAGTCGAAGACGTCGATGTTCTCGGATATGCGCGAGGGGGTGACGGACTTCGGGATGACCACATTGCCGAGCTGGAGGTGCCAGCGCAGCACCACCTGGGCGGGAGTCTTGCCGTGCTTGGCGGCGAGCTCCGCGATCACCGGGTCCGCCAGCAGGCCCTTGCCCTGGCCCAGCGGCGACCAGGCCTCGGTCACGATGTTGTGCCGGGCGTGGAAGGCGCGCGCGGCGGCCTGCTGGAACTGCGGGTGCAGCTCGATCTGGTTGACGGCCGGGACGACGGAGGTCTCGCCCAGCAGCCGCTCCAGGTGCTCGGGGTGGAAGTTCGACACGCCGATGGCCTTGGCGCGGCCGTCCGCCTGGATCTTCTCCAGGGCCTTGTACGTCTCCAGGTAGGTGTCCCGGGCCGGGAGCGGCCAGTGGATCAGATACAGGTCCACGTACTCCAGGCCGAGCTTGGCGAGGGAGGTGTCGAAGGCGCGCAGCGTCGCGTCGTAGCCCTGGTCGGAGTTCCAGAGCTTGGTCGTGACGAACAGCTCGTCACGGTCGATACCGGAGGCGGCGAGCGCCTTGCCGGTGCCCTCCTCGTTGCCGTAGATGGCCGCGGTGTCGATGCTGCGGTACCCGGCGTCCAAGGCGTGGCCGACGGCGGTGGCCGCCTGGTCGTCCTCGACCTGCCAGACGCCGTAGCCGAGCTGCGGCATCGCGACGCCGTTGTTGAGCGTGATGGACGGAACCTTGCTCACGGGGGAATCGATCCTTACGTCGGCTTTCGTCTTCAGGGATGTCAACGATCATCCGCGGTCGCGCATTCCCGGGCAGCCGGACGGAATGCACGGGACGCGGGGTGTTCCGGGGCGGCCGCCATGACCGGGGCAGGGCGGCGGCCCGTGACGGCGGGTGCGGAGCGGGGAACGGCGGTGAGTTCGCAGAGCGCGAACGACCCGGCGCACAGCACCACCAGTCCGGCGCACAGCTCCAGGGCGCCGACCGGACCCGGCAGCCCCTCGGGGACCGCGGAGGCGCCGCGGACGAGCCCGTCGGTCACCGTCTGCCCGAGCCACGGACAGCCCCCGCAGGCGAACGCCGAGGCACTGCCGCACCAGGCCGGGGCCAGCGCGGCACGGACCCGGACCCGGGGCAGCAGACCCGGCAGGACCAGCAACACCAGCCCGGCGGCGCCGGCGAGCGACAGCAGGCCCGCGGCCCAGTGCGACGCGTGGGTGAGGACGGTACGGGCGGCCATGTCCGCCGCCGTGACACCCAGGGCCGAACCCGCGCCCCACAGCACCTGGACGGTGCCCAGCACCGCGAGCAGCGCCGCGGCCGGCAGCAGGAAGATCCGCTGCATCGCCCGGGTGCCGGTGTCCGGCAGCGCGCCCAGCCGCCGCCGCAGCAGGCCGCCCCAGCGCTGGTGCGCGTACAGCGCGAAGGCGCCGAACAGCGTCACCGCCTCGACGGTGAAGCCGCCGTAGACGACGCCGTAGACCCAGGGGGCGAGCCAGTCGCCGGCCGCGACCGGGTGGGGGACGCCGGTGACCAGCGCGGTGACGCTGCCGCCGGCGAGCCCCGTCAGCAGCGGGATGAGCAGTCCGGACGCCATCCACAACGGGAACGTCAGCAGCCAGGCCGGGGCGCGGCGGCCGGCCGGCCGGGTCAGGGTGTGGGCCACCACGGCGGCGACGGCGTCCAGGAGGAACGTAAGGACATTGGCCGCGATCCAGGTGGTGCGGCCGACGCGGGAGGTGTCGACGACGCCGATGTCGAAGCCCAGCACCCACAGCAGCTTGAGCGCGAGATACGGCACACAGGCGACGACCGCGAGCCGGCCGAGGAGAGTGAGACGACGGGAATCCATACCAGGAGCCTCGTCGGGACCGGCGCCGACGGCCTCCGTCCGACGGACGATCCCGCTCCGCCGGACGGGGGAACACCGCCGCGCCGTCCGGCAGCCACGGCCCCGCCCGTCACGTCCGGTACAGCGCGTCCACCTCGACCGTGTAGGCCGTCTCGATCGCCTTGCGCTTGAGCTTCAACGACGGTGTCAGCAGCCCGTGTTCCTCGCTGAACTGGTTGGCCAGTATCCGGAACGTACGGATCGACTCGGCCTGGGAGACCAGCGTGTTGGCGGCGACGACCGCACGCCGGATCTCGGTCTCCAAGTCCGGGTCGCGCACCAGGTCGGTGGGCGGCAGCTCCGGCTTGTCGCGCATGGCCAGCCAGTGGGTGACCGCCTCCGGGTCCAGCGTCACCAGCGCGGCGATGAACGGCCGGTCGTTGCCGACGACGATGCACTGGGCGACCAGCGGATGCGCCCGTACCCGCTCCTCCAGGCCCACCGGCGAGACGGTCTTGCCGCCGGAGGTCACCAGGACCTCCTTCTTGCGGCCGGTGATCGTCAGATAGCCGTCCTCGTCCAGCGCGCCCAGGTCACCGGTGGCGAACCAGCCGTCGTGCAGCACGGCATCGGTCGCCTTGGTGTCGTTGTGGTAGCCGTGGAAGACCTGACCGCCGTACAGCCAGACCTCGCCGTCCTCCGCGATGTGCACGGTGGTGCCCGGTACGGGGGTGCCGACGGTGCCGAAGCGGGTCCGCTCCGGCGGGTTGGCGGTGGCGGCCGCGGTGCTCTCCGTCAGGCCGTAGCCCTCGAAGATCCGCACGCCGGCGCCGGCGAAGAACAGCCCGAGCCGGCGCTCCATCGCCGAGCCGCCCGACATCGCGTGCCGCACCCGGCCGCCCATCGCCGCCCGGACCTTGCTGTAGACGACCTTCTCGAAGAACTGGTGCTGCATCCGCAATGAGGCGCCGGGTCCGGAGCCGGTCCCGAAGGCCTTGTTCTCCTGCGCCTCGGCATAACGGACCGCGACCTCGACGGCCTTGTCGAACGGCCCCACCTTGCCGTCCGCCTCCGCCCGGCGCCGGGCCGCGGCGAAGACCTTCTCGAAGATGTACGGCACGGCCAGGATGAACGTGGGCTGGAACGTCTGGAGGTCGGGCAGGAGCGCACGGGCCGCCAGCTCGGGCTGGTGGCCCAGCTTGACCCGGCCGCGGATCGCCGCGACCTGGACCATCCGCCCGAAGACATGGGCCAGCGGCAGGAAGAGCAGCGTGGCCGCCTCGTCGCCCGGCTTCGAGTGGAAGACCGCCTCGTAGCGCAGCACGATGTTGTCGGCCTCGGCCATGAAGTTGGCGTGCGTGATCAGACAGCCCTTGGGGCGGCCGGTGGTGCCGGAGGTGTAGATGATCGTCGCCGTGGCGTCCGGGGTGACCGCCATCCGGTGGCGGTGCACCACGTCGTCGTCGATGTGCGCACCGGCCGCGGTCAGTTCGGCCACCGGGTCGGCGTCCAGCTGCCACAGCTTGCGCAGCTGCGGAAGCCGGTCGATCACCGAGCCGACGGTCATCGCATGGTCCTCGTGCTCGACCAGGCACGCGGAGACGCCCGCGTTGTGCAGCATCCAGAAGACCTGCTCCGCCGACGAGGTCGGATACAGCGGCACGGACTGGACGCCGATGGACCACAGCGCGAAGTCGAAGAGGGTCCACTCGTAGCGCGTACGCGACATGATGCCGACGCGGTCGCCGAACCGGACACCCTGGGCGAGCAGGCCCTTGGCCAGGGCGAGGACCTCGTCCCTGAACTGTCCGGAGGTGACGTTCTGCCAGTTCCCCGCGTCGTCCTTACGCGCCAGGGCGACGCGGTCGGGGTCGGTTTCGGCGTGCTCGTAGACGGCATCCGCCAGCCCGCCGACCCGGGGCGCGGTCGCCAAAGGCGGGACGGTGAACTCGCGCAATGACCCAGCTCCTCGTGGTGTTGCTCACAAGGCCGCGACCGTACCCCACCGTGACGGCATCCGGCAGGGTCGTACCACGTGGCGAACGCGGCCGCACAGGAACTGGCCAACGGGAGAAAACGGGTGACTCGGGAGAAGCGGGTACACGCGCCAGCTGGTTCAACGCCGGACGATCACGGCGCCGGGACCATATCTGCACCAAATCTCTGCACGTGACAGCGGGTCGGCCGGTCCGCGCCGCGCCCTGCCGACGGTCAGGGCAGCTGCAGGCGGTCGCCGCCCGCGAGGATCGCGTCCGCCAGGGCCACCGCCGGGCCCCGCGCCGCGCGGTCGCGCTGTCCGTACAGAAGAACGAAGTCCACGCCGCCCAGTTCCGGAAGTCCAGCACGTGGCTGAATATGAACCAGACCTGGCGGGATCATGCCCTTCGTATGAGCCATTACGCCCAGGCTCGCCCGAGTTGCGGCAATCAGTCCGTTGAGGCTTCCGCTGGTGCAGGCGATCCGCCACTCCCGCCCCGCGCGCTCCAGCGCCTCCAGCGCCCGGGCCCGGGTCAGCGCGGGCGGCGGGTAGACGACCAGCGGCACCGGGCGCTGCGGATCGAGGCGCAGCCGCTCGGCCCCCACCCACACCAGCCGGTCGCGCCACACCAGCCGTCCGCGTGAGTCCTCCGGGCGCCTTTTGGCCAGCACCAGATCCAGCCGGCCGGCCGCCAGCAGCTCGTGCAGCGTCCCCGACAGCTCGACGGTCAGCTCCAGATCGACCTCGGGGTGGTCCCGCCGGAACTCCTCCAAAACCTCCGGCAGCCGGGTCAGCACGAAGTCCTCGGAGGCGCCGAAGAGGAGCCTGCCGCGCAGCCGGGTGCCCGCGAAGAAGCTCGTGGCGCGCTCGTTCGCCTCCAGGATCGTGCGGGCGAAGCCGAGCATCGCCTCGCCGTCCTCGGTCAGTGCCACGCCATGGGTGTCCCGGGCGAACAGCCGGCGCCCGGCGGCCTCCTCCAGCTTCCGTACGTGCTGGCTCACCGTGGACTGCCGCAGCCCGAGCCGGTGCGCGGCCTGGGTGAAGCTCAGCGTCTGCGCCACGGCGAGAAAGGTGCGCAACTGGGCGGGGTCGAACACGGGCTCTCCGTTCTTGGCCGCGCCGCCGGCCGTCTCCCCGGGCGGGGCTTCGGGAAGCCTGCCGCGGGGCGCTCATCGGACGGTGTCTCTCGGTCGGGGCTCATCGTGCAGTGCGATAACAGTGACCACGGTAAGCGGGGTTCCCGATCGGTGCAGGTCACGGCAGGCTGGGGGAATCCGTTCAGGCCCCGTGCCCCGAGCCGCCGTACGACCGAAGAGAGACCATGCGCCGCCCGCCCCTGCCCCGTTCCCTGTCCCGGCTGCCCGTCGACGGCTACATCCTGGCGCTGGTGGGCACCGTCGCGCTGGCCGCGCTGCTGCCCGCCGGCGGCGTGGCCGCCACCGCCGCCGAGGGAGCCTCCACCGGAGCCGTCGCGCTGCTCTTCTTCCTCTACGGCGCCCGGCTCTCCACCCGCGAGGCGCTGGACGGACTGCGCCACTGGCGGCTCCATCTCACCGTCCTGGCCTGCACCTTCCTCGTCTTCCCGGTGCTCGGCCTGGCCGCCCGCGTCCTGGTACCGCAGATCCTGCCGCCCGCCCTCTACACCGGGCTGCTGTTCCTGTGCCTGGTGCCGTCCACGGTCCAGTCCTCGATCGCCTTCACCTCCGTCGCCCGGGGCAATGTCGCGGCGGCGATCTGCGCCGGCTCGTTCTCCAGCCTCGTCGGCATCGTCGTCACCCCGCTGCTGGCGGGCCTGGTCCTGCACGGGGACGGCGGGGGGTTCTCCGCCGGGGCACTGGTCTCGATCGTCTGTCAGCTGCTGCTGCCGTTCCTCGCCGGGCAGTTGCTGCGCCGCTGGGTCGGGAACTGGCTCACCCGGCACAAGAAGGCCCTCGGTTACGTGGACCGTGGCTCGATCCTGCTGGTCGTCTACGCCGCCTTCAGCGCCGGCATGGTCCAGGGCATCTGGCACCAGGTCTCGGCGCTGCGGCTGCTGTGCCTGCTGGGGGTGGAGGCCGTGCTGCTCGCGGTGATGCTGTCCGCCACCTGGTACGGCTCGCGCAAGCTCGGCTTCCGGCGGGCGGACCGGATCGCGATCACCTTCGCCGGCTCCAAGAAGAGCCTGGCGTCCGGTCTGCCGATGGCCAGTGTCCTCTTCGGCGCGCAGGCCGGGCTCGCGGCGCTGCCGCTGATGCTGTTCCACCAGATGCAGTTGATGGTGTGCGCGGTCCTCGCCAAGCGCCTCGCGGCCTCCGCGGCCCCGGAGCCGGCGGTGGCGGGCGCCGCTGCGGGAAGTGCCGGGCCGGCGGAGGCCGCGGGGGACGCGGACGCGGTGGCGGGCGGGCAGCGGCGTTAGCGGAGCCTCGCGGTTCGGCTGACGCACTCCCGTCCCGTACGGGGGAGTTGTGTGCGCCCAGCCCAGCCCAGCCCAGCCCAGCCGGGCGTCGCGGACCGCCCCGCCCGCAAGACGCCCTCGGCCCGCCCGGACGCGAACGCGCCGGGCGGGCCGAGGGCGTCGTCCGTCGTGCCGCTCAGTTCCTGGCGCCCCCGCGCACCCGGTCCAGCGACAGCCCCAGGACCAGCGGGCCGTTCACCGGGGCGTTGTCGGTGCGTACGCGGGACAGCTCGGCGTCGGTCAGCGCCCGCCGGTAGACGCGTACCTCGTCCAGCGCGCCGGTGAACTGGGCGCGGCTGTCCGGCTTCTGGCCGAGGTGGACGCCGAAGACCGAGCCACGGCTGGCCGACCCCGGGACGTCGGGGGCCACGGTGGTCTCGCCCCCGTCCACGGTGAGCAGCAGCCGGCCGCCACTACGGCGCAGCGCGAGATGGTGCCAACCACCGTCGTTGTGGGCGGCGTTGGTCACCGCCTGGGCGGTGGCGGCCGGCCGGGCGCCGTCGACGGCCGTGCGGCGGGCGACGACCCGGTGGTGGGCGGGGTCGCCCGCGACCGAGATCTGCGGGGAGCGGGTGCCCACCCCGCCCATCCACAGCAGCGGCTGTTCGCCGGTGGTGGCCTCCGAGCGGAACCACAGGCTGCAGGTGAAGTCGTCGCCGCCCAGGGGGAGCGAGCCGCGGAAGGGCAGGCGGACCGCGTCGTCGGCGCCGTCGAAGGACAGGGCCTGCCCGAAGCGGCCGCCGGTGCCACGGGCGCCGCCCAGGACGAGCGCGGGCCGGGCACCGGGGGCGGTGTCGCGGGTCGTCGGGTCCGGGGCGCGCCGCGGACCGAGCCAGTCCTCGGTGAAGCGGGCGAAGCGGATCTCGTCCCGGGCGTCGGCCGCACCGCCCTCGTACATCAGGCCGGTGACCTCACGGGAGACGGCGACCAGGTCGGAGTAGCCGGACCAGTCGGTGGCGACCCGGGCGCCCCGGTCGACGCCCTCCCAGGTGCGGCCCTCGTCGTAGGAGGAGCGGAGGGTCATGGTCCGGCGCCGGTCGGGGTCGGCGGGCGCCGCGAACAGCGTGCGGCCGGTGCGCGAGCCCGGCAGACGCAGCGCCGAGCCCTGCACCATCGGGGTGTAGAGGCCGGGGAGGGCGCGGAACGGTGCGGCGAAGGAGCCGCCGCCGTCGCGGCTGACCGCCGCGGTGCGGTGGCCCAGATCGGTGCCGTCCTGTTCGCGGCCGTTGACGTAGACCGAGCCGTCGGAGCGTTCCAGGAGGGTCATCTCCGAGGGCTTCTGACGGAACGTCCCGTCGGCGGCGACCGGCCAGCTGTCCAGCGCGCCGACCTTCCAGGTGGTGCCGCCGTCGTCGCTGTGGACCAGCGCGGCGTGGTTCGCGGTGACCCGTCCCTCCGCGTAGCTCTCGGCGTTCATGCTGAACAGCAGCCGGCCCGCGTGCCGTCCGTGGGTGAGCTGGATGCCGTGCACCGGACCGGTGGCGTACCAGGAGTTCCACCGCGGGGGGCGGATGCTCGCGGTCAGGTCCCGGGGCGGGGACCAGGTCGCGCCGTCGTCGTCGCTGTACTGGAGGTGCGGGGTGCGGTCACAGGGGACGTCGCAGCTGAGGCCGTCGGTGCGGCCCTTGTTGTAGGTCTCGGCGAGGACGATCCGGCCGGTACGGCGGTCCACGACGGGCGCCGGGTTGCCATGGGTGTCGCCGCCGCCGCGGTTGATGACCTGGAGCGGGCCCCAGGTCCGGCCGCCGTCGGCGGAGCGCTTGAGGACGAGGTCGATATCGCCCGCGTCGCCGCAGTCGTGCCGCCGGCCCTCGGCGAACGCGAGCAGGGTGCCGTGGGTGGACCGCACGACGGCCGGTATACGGAAGCAGTGGTAGCCCTGCTCCTGGGACGCCTTGAAGAGGACCTGCTGCTCGAATCCGCCTACGGGGGCGGCGGTTCCCGGCGCACCGTGCGGCGCGGCCTGGGTGGGGACGGTCGGGAGGAGGGCGAGGGCGGTGGCGGTCAGCGCGGCGAGCAGGGCCACGGCGCGGCGGCGCCGGGGTCTGCCGCGGGGGCTGGGGTGTGCGCGGAGAACTGACGTCATGGTCCGGCCTGCCCTTCGAGGCATCGGCGTCGGGTCATCAGGACATCCCACGTCCTATGTGCATCGCGACGGAAGCTACTGCCGTGCGCGGACCGCGACAAGGAGCGTGCGGCGCTTCTCCGTGCCGCACCCGGAATTCACTCTCCCGGCCCGCAGGAACTGCGCCGGGTGCGGCAGATGCGGCGGATGCGCCGCCGGGGCCGGGAGGGCTGGATGCGCCGGGTGCACCGGATGTTCCGTACCGGCCCGCCCGGCCTCACGGCCGCAGCACCACCTTGCCGAGGTTGGCCCTGGCCTCGATGATCTCGTGGGCCTTCGCGGCCTCCGCCAGCGGCAGTTCGGCATGGACGGCCGCCCGCAGTCGGCCGGCGCCGGCCAGCTCCCACAGCCGGGTGCGGTGCTCCTCGTACAGCTCCCGGTGGACGGTGGAGAAGTGGCGCATCGTCAGCCCGGTGATGGTCTTGGCGCCCGCCAGCAGCTCATACGCCGGAACCGTGCCGCCGCCCGAGTTGAAGAAGACCAGTCGCCCGCCGGGGGCCAGCGCGGCCAGCGCGCGGGGCAGCAGATCGCCGCCGACACCGTCCAGGACGATATCGGCCGGCGCGCCCCAGGACTCCTGGTCGTAGGTCACCACCTCGTCGGCCCCCAGCTCACGGAGGAACTCCGCCTTGGCAGCCGAGCTGACGGCGGCCACCACCCGCGGCACCCCCTGGAGCTTGGCCAGTTGGACGGCGAGATGCCCGGTGCCGCTGGCCGCGCCGGTGATCAGCACGGATTCGCCGTCCCGCGGTGCGGCGGTACTGAGCGCGGCGAGCGCGACCTGCCCGCTGCGCACCAGCGCCACCGCCGCCACCGCGCCCGCCCCGTCCGGGACCGGGCTCGCCAGGAAGGCGGGCGCGAGGGCGAGTTCGCTGTAGGAGCCGGTGAGGGTGAGGGAGGTGACGCGGTCACCGAGGGCGAAGCCGGTGACGTCCGGGCCGAGCGCGACGACCGTACCGGCGATCTCGCCGCCGGGCGCCCCGGGCAGCGGATCGCCACCGCCCTTGCCGTCGCCCCGCACCCGCCGGACGCACGGCAGGGTGACGCCGATCGCCTCCGTACGGACGAGGAGTTCCCCCGGACCGGGCACCGGAGCCGCCGCGTCCTCTTCGACGCGCAGCACCTCGGGACCGCCGTAGGTATGGAATCGGACACGGCGCATGGGCGGGCACCTCCGGGGTTCGAGGGCCGGCGGGCGTCGGCCGGATTTCATTGGGCTTCCCAACGATAGCCAGACTTCATTGGCGCCACCAACGATTTTTCGTTGGGTGCGCCAATGGATTTCTCGATACCGTGACCGCATGGCCGACACCCCGTACGCCCCCAGCCGTATCCGCGCGCTCCCCAGCTGGCTGCTGGGCCGCGCCGCCGCCCGTGGACACCGCCTGGTCGCCGAGGCCCTCGCCGCCGAAGGCCTGCGGATGACGCATCACGCCGTGCTCGCGGCGGTCGCCGAACTCGGCCCGGTCTCGCAGGCGGAACTCGGCCGGACGCTGGCCATCGACCCCAAGGACATGGTCGCGGTCGTCAACGACCTCCAGCGGGACGGACTCGTGACCCGCACCCCCGACCCCGGCGACCGGCGCAAGAACGCCGTCGAGATCTCCGCCGACGGCCGGCGGCGGCTGCGCCGCACCCAGCGGCTCGGCGACGAGGCCAACGCGGAGCTGACCGCGGCCCTGACCCCGGCCGAACGCGCGCAGTTGATCGACCTGCTGACCCGGATCGCGCGGCCGGCGGAGTGACGCGGCCGGCCGGTGCGCGGGCCGCCGCCTCAGCCGGTGGCGGCCGCCGTGTCGTCCAGGGCGAGCCGGTGCTCACCCGCGTACACGTTCATGGAGCTGCCGCGCAGAAAACCGACCAGGGTCAGTCCGGTCTCGACGGCCAGATCGACGGCGAGCGAGGACGGCGCCGACACCGCGGCCAGCACGGGGATGCCCGCCATCACCGCCTTCTGCGCCAGCTCGAACGACGCCCGGCCGGAGACCATCAGCACACAGGAGGACAGCGGCAGCCGCCCCTGCTGCAGCGCCCGTCCGACGATCTTGTCGACGGCGTTGTGCCGCCCCACGTCCTCCCGGACGTCGAGCAGTTCGCCGTCCGTCGTGAACAGCGCCGCGGCATGCAGGCCGCCCGTCCGCTCGAACACCCGCTGGGCGGCCCGCAGTCGGTCGGGGAGGGCGCTGAGCACCTCCGGTCCGATCCGGACCGGAGTGCCAGGGGAGGTGTCCAGGGACCAGCGGGCGGTGGTGCGCACCGCGTCCAGACTGGCCTTGCCGCACAGCCCGCACGACGAGGTCGTGTAGACGTTGCGCTCCAGGCTGATGTCCGGGACCGGGACCCCGTCAGTGAGCCGGACGTCGACGACGTTGTAGGTGTTCTGCCCGTCCTCGGTGGCCCCCGCGCAGTAGACGATGTTCGCCAGGTCGCCGGCCTCCGCCAGGACGCCCTCGCTGACGAGGAAGCCGGCGGCGAGCGCGAAGTCGTCACCGGGGGTGCGCATGGTGATCGCCAGCGGCTTGCCGCCGAGCCGGATCTCCATCGGTTCCTCGGCGACGAGGGTGTCCGGGCGGGTGCTCACGGCACCGTCGCGGATGCGGATGACGCGGCGTCGCTCGGTGACCCGTCCCATGTCTGATCATTCCCGTCCGCACCGGGCCGGCGCCGCCCCGGTGCTGTGTGTGCCGAGGGCCGCAACGGCCCTTGATGCGGATCGCCGCGAACCACCGGCCGAAGTGGGGCGCGGTGACCTTGGCGTTCCCATTCTCCTGTACGAGGCAGGCGGGGCGGTGCGCCGGGGACGGTCGGCGCACGGCGGTCGGCGGGGCACCTTCTCGCCGGAGTTTTCCCTGTTCGGACGCGGTCCGTACGGCGGGGCAGTGGTCCGGATCTCGGGAAAATCGAGGAGTGGAAGAGGGATGGGCGGGGTGTGGGGTGGGTAGGTGCCTGAGCCGGGGCCGGGTCAGGCGCCCGGATCATCCGGGGCCGGCCGACCGCCGCGGCCCGCGAGGTATGGCCCGGTGTCGGGATCTGTGGGGGATTCCGCCACCGGGCGTACCGAAGAACCAGCCCGCCCCTACGGGCACGACGAGGGGCTGTCACCCGTACCGGCGACTCCGGCCACCGCCACCGGGACCGCGCCGAACTCCTCCGCGCCCCGGCCCTGTTCACCCCTTCCGGCCTTCTCGACGGCTCCGCCGCCGTTCGGTCTCCCCTGACCTGGTCGCCTCCGGTCCGGCCGGCCCGGCACCCTCCCCGTGGCCGAATCCGGATCACCCCGTTCCGATCCGCGAGACCAGCCCGGGCCGTCGGCTGTCGTCCGGGTAATGTGCAGACGATCACGCAGGACGTACCCGAAGCACCCCACCGCACCGGGCACCCGACCGAGCACGAATGGCGAGACGCACATGAGCGAAGGGACAGCACCGGCGGGCGGCGAAGCGGCCTCCGTCGCCGACGAGGCGGCCCGGGAGCGGCTGCTCTATCTGCGCGGCAGCATCGACAACCTCGACGCCGCCCTGGTGCATCTGCTCGCCGAGCGCTTCAAGTGCACCCAGCAGGTCGGCGAGCTCAAGGCCCGGCACAGCCTGCCGCCCGCCGACCCGGCCCGGGAGGCCGCGCAGATCGAGCGACTGCGCCGGCTGGCCGAGGACGCCAAGCTGGACCCGGCCTTCGCCGAGAAGTTCCTCAACTTCATCATCGGCGAGGTCGTCCGCCACCACCGGGCGATCGCCGACCGTACGCACGAGGAGACGGCGGAACCGGCACGACCGGCCGGACCCACCGCGGGCTGAGCCCCGTACGCACGACGGACGGCGGGGCACCGCCCGCGCGACAGCACCCGCGTGGGCGCCCCGCGTTCCGCTGCACGGCCGGCAGCGCGCCGGCCGCAGGGCGCAACGCACAACGCACGGAAACGCCCCGGCGGGCGCGCCCCTGCCGCACCCTCGCGCGGAGCCCGGCGGCGCCCCGCGCGAAGAATGGCGCGGCCCGTCCTTGACCGCCGTACCCCACGGTCGCCTCACCCAGCTGGCCCCGCCGCGGGCGCCGAGTGACACTCGCCATATCTGACGCCGGACCGTCCCGCAGTGTCGCCGCGCCCACTACCGTCCAGTAACACGGTTCCTCCGGGAGCCGCACGAGCGCCACCACCCTGCCCCTCCGGCCGTGCACCGAGAGCGGAGACACCTGATGGCCACCACCCCCGCATCCCCCGCCGACCCGGGGCGCAGCGCCCGCCCCGCGCCCGCCCCGACGCTCAGCCTGAAGCCCGGTACGTCCTGGCAGGACGCCTGGCAGCGCAGCCTGGCCGCGGCCCCCGAGGCGTTCCGCGACGACCAGGCCCTCAACCTCTGGGGCGCCGCCTGGCATCCGGACGGTCACCCGCTGCCCGCCACCAGCCCCGTCGACGGCAGCCCCATCGCCGGCCCGCCCCGGCTCGACGCGGACGCCGCGCTGCACGCCGTACGCGCCTCCCTCGACCAGCACCGGGAGTGGCGCCACGTCCCGCTGACCGAACGCAAGGCGCGGATCTCGGCCACTCTCGACGCGCTGACCGAGCACCGCGAACTGCTCGCCCTCCTCCTCGTCTGGGAGATCGGCAAGCCCTGGAAGCTGGCACAGGCGGACGTCGACCGGGCCATCGACGGGGTCCGCTGGTACGTCTCCGAGATCGACCGGATGCTGGTCGACCGGTCGCCGCTGCCCGGCCCGGTGAGCAACATCGCGAGCTGGAACTACCCGATGTCCGTCCTGATCCACGCCATGCTGGTGCAGGCGCTGGCCGGCAACGCGGTGATCGCCAAGACCCCCACCGACGGCGGGCTGGTCTGTCTCACCGTCGCCTGCGCCCTGGCCGTACGGGAAGGCGTCCCGGCCACCCTCGTCAGCGGCAGCGGCAGTGAACTCTCGCCCTCCCTGGTCCGCTCCCCGGAGATCGGCTGCGTCTCCTTCGTCGGCGGCCGGGACACCGGTGCCCGGGTCGCCACCGCGGTCGCCGACCTCGGCAAGCGTCACGTCCTCGAACAGGAGGGCCTCAACACCTGGGGCATCTGGAACTTCACCGACTGGCAGGCCCTGACGCCGCTCCTCCGCAAGACCTTCGACTACGCCAAGCAGCGCTGCACCGCCTACCCCCGCTTCGTCGTCCAGCGCGAGGCCTTCGCCGACTTCCTCGCCACCTACCTCCCCGCCGTGCGCAGCGTCCGTTTCGGCCACCCGCTGGCCGTCGCCGACCCCGCCGACCCGCTGCCCGAACTCGACTTCGGCCCGCTGATCAACGCCGCCAAGGCCAAGGAACTCGCCGATCTCACCACCGAGGCGATCTCCCGGGGCGCGGTCCCGCTGCACCGCGGCAGTCTGGCGGACGGGCACTTCCTGCCCTCCCAGGACACCTCGGCCTACTTCCCGCCGACGACGCTGCTGGCCCCGCCGCCGTCCTCCCCGCTGCATCACGCCGAGCCCTTCGGCCCCGTCGACACCCTCGTCCTCGTCGACACCGAGGCGGAACTCCTCGCCGCCATGAACGCCAGCAACGGCGCCCTGGTCGCCAGCCTCTCCTGCGACGACCAGGAGGCCTACGACCGCCTCGCGCCGCAGATCCGCGCCTTCAAGGTCGGTCATAACAAGCCCCGTTCCCGGGGCGACCGGGACGAGCTGTTCGGCGGCTTCGGCAACTCCTGGAGCGGTGCGTTCGTCGGCGGTGAACTCCTCGTCCGCGCGGTCACCGAGGGCCCGCCGTCCGAACGCCTGCCGGGCAACTTCCCCGACTACCACCTGATGCCGTAGCCAGGGCCCGGACCGGCTGCCTCAGCCGATCCCCTGCCGGTCGGGGGACGAGGCGAACCGCCGGTCCGGGGCCGCCGGCACCGCACGCTCCACCGCCTGGAGCAGGAGGGTGCGGTGCCGCACCAGCGGTTCCCGCCGCGGCTTGGGTGCGAGCCGCAGCAGATCGTCGATCCCGGCCAGCATCCGCCGGGTGACCTGCGGACTGTGCACCGCGGCCGCCCGGATCTCGGTCAGCCCCAGGTCCACCAGATCGGTCCAGGCCGGAACGTTCTGCACCAGCCGCACCGCACCCCGGCGGTCCCGGTGCTGCACCGCCCCGAGCGGCCGCCCCACCACCACCGCGAGAATCTGCACGATCCGGTCCAGGCACTGCACGGCCGTCGTCGGATCGTTCACCGCCGGCGACAGCGCCCGCAGCGCGATGTCCGACAACTGCCGCAGCCCCAGGCCGAGATCCTGGTGAAAGGTGCGCTCGACCCCCACCGACACCGTGCGCCGCAGGGCCCACCGGGGCGGCGCCGTCCCACCGTGCACCGCCAGCACCGGCGTCCCCGGCAGCACGAAGTCCCCGACCCGCGGCAGCAGCCGCAGCACCACCCCCTGCCGCCGCGCCACCCGCACCAGCCGCGCCACATGCACATCCAGCACGACCCCGGCCCGGCCGGTGTGCGCGACGCGGACCGTCTCGGGCGCCAGGGAGCCCCCGTCCTCCGGCTCCTCCCCGCCGGTGCCCTGCCGGGCCAGCATCCGCAGGTTCTCCCGGGTGATCCGGTCGACCACCGGCCCCACCTGCATCAGCCGCAGCGTGGCCGACACATACGCGATGAACAGCACCAGGCTGAGCCCCACCAGCACCATCGTCAGCAGGTTCTGCACCACGGGCACCGAGGTGATCTGCCGGACGTTGGTCTCGCTCTCGTACGAGGTGAGCACCAGCAGCGAGAACAGGAAGGTCGCCAGGAAGACGGTGAGCGTGATCTTGCTGATCCGGCTCCGGACGAAGATCCGCACCACCCGCGGGGTGAGCTGACCGCTGGCCATCTGCACCGCGACCAGCGAGATGCTGAAGACCACACCGATGAAGGTCATCATCGCCGAGCTGATCGTGGTCACGATCGTCTTGGTGTCCTCGGCGATCGACACCAGCTCCCGGACCGCCGCGTACTCCTTCTCCCGCTGCAACAGCGCGATGATCTCGAGGTCCAGCCTCGACGCCCCCCACCACAGCAGCACCGCACACAGCAGCCCCGCCGACGGTGCGAACCAGAAGGTGTCCCGCAGATGCTCCCGCAGCGGCGACAGCGCACGTGGCCTGCGCGGACCGGCAAGATGCACGACATGTCCCTCATTGCCCATAAATCGAGGTTATGTGGGCGACGGATACGCAGGTGAAGGGCACTCCGAAAGCTTGGTATTGTTGTCCATGTCGCCGCGGGGAACGCCCCGCGACGATCACACCTAGTCCGGGTGGCGGAATGGCAGACGCGCTAGCTTGAGGTGCTAGTGCCCTTTATCGGGCGTGGGGGTTCAAGTCCCCCCTCGGACACCAGCGAAACCCCTGCTCAGCAGGGGTTTTCTGCATTTCTGGGGCAACGGGGCAAGTGATGTCCAAAATGCCTGTTCTATTCCCTTTGGTTGGGAGTATCCTGAAGACCGGCCTACGGGGCGAGCGAGGGAGTTCGACCGGACTGGCCTCGGAGAAGGGAACTCTGGTTCTCGCCGGGGACAAGAGGAAAGGTCGGGCTGAGAGGCCGGAAGGTCGTAAGACCGGACGGCGACCCCCAAGCACCTGATCCGGACAATGCCGGCGAAGGGAGCCCACCTCGTAGGTCTTTGGTGTGCGCGGGGCGGGTCAGCCGCCGCGCATCATCTCCGCGCACTTCTCCCCGATCATCATCGTCGTGATGCAGGGGTTCACCGCCGGCAGGAACGGCATCACCGAACCGTCGGCCACCCGCAGACCCGTGACGCCCTTGACGCGCAACTGCGGGTCGAGTGGCGTCGCCTGGTCGTCGGCGGCGCCCATCCGGACCGTGCAGGCCGGGTGGTAGACGGTGTTGTGGGTGGTGCGGATGTAGTCGAGGAGTTCGGAATCGGAGTGGGCGGAGGGGCCCGGGGCGAGTTCGGTGCCGGCCCAGGCGGCCATGGCGGGCTGGGAGACGATCTCGCGGGCGAGCCGGAGACCGTGGGTCATCACGCGGATGTCGTGTTCGTCGGTGAAGTAGCGCGGGTCGACCCTGGGCTTGTCGCGGAAGTCGCGGGTGCGCAGCCGCACGGTGCCCAGGGAGCGGGCGCGGGTGACGTTCGGGGTGAGGCAGAAGGCGTTCTCCGAGGTGGGGTAGCCGCGGCGGTAGGTGTTCATGTCGAAGGGCACCTGGCCGTAGTGGAACATCAGGTCCGGGCGGTCCAGCCCCGGCTCGGTGTCGGCGAAGATGCCGATCTCCCACCACTGGGTGGAGGAGCGGACCATGGGCCGCTTGGCGTCCCACATGATCACGCCCTCCGGGTGGTCCTGGAGGTTGGCGCCGACGCCGGGGGAGTCGACGAGCGGTTCGATGCCGGTGGCCCGCAGGTGGGTGGCCGGGCCGATGCCGGAGAGCATCAGGAGCTTCGGGGTGTCGATGGAGCCGCAGGAGACGACCGTCTCGCGGCGGGCGGTGACGGTGCGGGTGTGGATCAGGTCGGGGGCGAGGTAGTCGACGCCGGTGCAGTGCCGTGCGGAGTCGAAGTTCAGCCGCCTGGCCTGGAGCCCGGTGCGGACCTCCAGGTTCTTGCGGGTGCCCATGACCGGGTGGAGGTAGGACACCGAGGCGGAGGAACGGGTGCCGTCGGGGCGGCAGTTGATCTGGAACCAGTTCGCGCCCCGGATCACGGTCCGGCCGGTGTTGAAGGCGGTGGTCGGGATGCCGGCCGCCGCGCAGGCCTCCAGGAGGGCGACCCCGCACGGGTCGTCCGGCGGGACGCTGCGCAGGACGACCGGGCCGGTGCGGCCGTGGTGGTCCCCGGGGCCGTCGTTGCTCTCCAGCCGCTGGAAGAGCGGGAAGCAGTCGGCCGCGCTCCAGCCCGTACAGCCCATCGCGGCCCATTCGTCGAGGTCCTCGGCCGGGGTCCAGAAGGCGATACAGGAGTTGTGCGAGGAGCAGCCGCCCAACACCTTGGCGCGGGCGTGCCGCAGGAAGCTGTTGCCGTTCTCCTGCGGCTCGACCGGATAGTCCCAGTCGTAGCCGGACTCCAGCAGTCCCATCCAGCGGTCCAGGCGCAGCACGTTGTCGTCGCCGACGTCGGAGGGGCCGGCCTCCAGGAGGCAGACGGTGGCCGTCGGGTCCTCGCTGAGCCGGGCCGCCACGACGGAACCGGCCGTACCGCCGCCGACCACGACGTAGTCGAACTCGTCCACAGGTGCCTCTTCGGACATCGTGCCGTCTCCAGGTTCAGGGGGTGGGGTTGCCGGTGTCGCCGGAGGTCTTGCTGTCCGGGTGGACGGCGGCGTGCATGGCGAGGACGCCGGTGCGCTTGCGCTGGACGAACCAGTAGTAGGTGAAGCCGCCGATCGCCACGACGCCGATGAACAGGAAGGCGCCCCAGCGCAGATACCAGTGCTGCGGGCCGGTCGCGTTGTAGACGGCGGCGCGCGGCCAGGCGAGGTTGAGGGACATGCCCAGGCCCCAGAGCACCGCCAGGACGTTCACCGGCAGGCCGAACCTGCCCAGGGAGAACTTCCCCTTGGCCGGCGTCCAGTTGCCCCGCAGCCGCTGGACCAGCATCGGCAGGGTGACCGACAGGTAGGCGAGGTAGATCATGATGATCGCGATGCTGGTGATCACCGAGAAGATCTGCGGCTGGTTGACGTTGATGACCAGGATGCCGATCGCCACCAGGCCGATGATGACGGCCGGCAGCACCGGCGTCTGGAAACGCGGGCTGACCTTGGCGAGCAGGGAGGCGGCCGGGAGGTTGTTGTCCCGGGCCATCGCGAACGCGAGGCGGATGCCGGCGGTGTGCACCGCCAGTTCGCACACGGTGATCGCGATGACCACACACCAGAGCACGATCTGCCCGATGGTCGAGCCGAGCGTGGAGAGCACCACGTACTGGAGACCGTCCACCTTCAGCTGTTCGGCCTGGAGGTCGGGCACGGACATCAGGGCGAACAGCAGGATCAGACCGCCGATGAGGAAGGACGCGATCAGCGCCCGGAGGATCGCGCGGGGGGCGTTGCGGCCGGGGTCCTTGGACTCCTCGCCGAGTGACGAGGCGGTGTCGAAGCCGTACATGACATAGGCAGAGGCCAGCGACGCGGTCAGGAACGCACCGAAGTAGCCGAGGTTCTCGCCCGCGCCCAGACCGAAGGTGTCGGTCACGACGTCGGGGCCGCGGGTGACATGCGCCGCGAGCAGCAGGATCAGAATGATGGCGGCGATCAGCTCGATCGCCACGCCCGCGGAGTTGATCCGAGCCATGAGCTTGACGCCGAACGCGTTGACCAGCGTGGTGAAGGCGATCAGTACGGTGCCGAGCAGGACGGCGTTCTCGGCCGCGGACTTGCCGGTGCCGTCGCCGATGAACTGGAACCACGACGAGATCTGCGGCAGCGTCACCTGGTAGGCCAGCGCCACCGCGGACAGCGAGACCATGGTCGCGGTCAGCATCATCCAGCCGCCGAGCCAGCCGATGTGCGGGCCGCCGAGCTTCTTGGCCCAGTTGTAGACCGATCCGGCCACCGGGTAGCGGGCGGCCAGCTCACAGAAGCACAGCGCCACCATCAGCTGTCCGACGAAGACCATCGGCCAGGACCACCAGTACGCCGGGCCGCCGTGGGCGATGCCGAAGTAGAAGAGCTGGAAGGTGCCGGTGAGGATGGAGATATAGCTGATACCGGCGGCGAAGGTGTGGAAGTTGCCCAGGGTGCGCTTGAGTTCCGGCTTGTAGCCGAGCTCGGCGAGCGAGTCGTCGTCGTGTGATCCGTCCGCCCGGGTGCCGGGGCGGGGGGACTCGGGGCCGGTCACTCGAACCACCTCTGGGGTCGTGGTGCGGTGTTGCGCCAGATGTGCTTGGCCTCCTGGTACTCGGCCAGCCCCGCGGGTCCCAGCTCGCGGCCCACGCCGGACTGCTTCATGCCGCCCCACTCCGCCTGCGGCACATAGGGATGGAAGTCGTTGATCCACACCGTGCCCGCGCGCAGCCGGGCGGCGACCCGGTGGGCACGTTCGCTGTTCTGCGTCCACACCGCCCCGGCCAGCCCGTACACCGTGTCGTTGGCGAGCGAGACCGCCTCGTCCTCGTCCCGGAAGCGCTCGACGGTCAGCACCGGTCCGAAGCTCTCGTCGCGGACGACGGACATGTCCGGGGTGCACTCGTCCAGCACGGTCGGCAGGTAGTAGAAGCCGTTCGCCAGCGAGGGGTCGTCGGGCGGGGCGCCGCCGCAGAGCAGGACCGCCCCCTCGTCGAGCCCGGCCGCCACATACGCCTCGACCTTGGCGCGGTGCGCGGCCGAGATCAGCGGGCCGGTGCGGGCGTACTCGTCGAGCGGCCCGCCGAGCCGGATGCGCTGGGCGCGGGAGACCAGTTCGTCGACGAAGGCGTCGTGCAGCTCCTCCTGGACGAGCAGCCGGGCGCCCGCCGAGCAGACCTGCCCGGAGTGCAGGAAGACCGCCATCAGGGCGTAGTCCACCGCGGTGTCGAAGTCGGCGTCCGCGAAGACGATGTTGGGGTTCTTGCCGCCCAGCTCCAGCGCGATCTTCTTCACGGTGGGCGCCGCCGCGGCCATGATGCGGCGGCCGGTGACCAGGCCGCCGGTGAACGAGACCATGTCCACCCGCGGGTCCTCGGTCAGCACCGCTCCGACGGACGGGCCGGTGCCCAGCACCAGGTTGGCGGCGCCGGCGGGCAGCCCGGCCTCCGCCAGCAGCCGCATCAGATGGACGGCGGTGTGCGGGGTCAGCTCACTGGGCTTCAGGACGAAGGTGTTGCCCGCGACCAGACAGGGGGCGACCTTCCAGGCGGTCTGGAGCAGCGGGTAGTTCCACGGAGTGATCAGCGCGCAGACGCCGACCGGCTCGTGGCGCACCGTGCTGTCGATCTCCGCGGCACCGGCGTCCACCACCCGGTCGGTGCCCCCGGCCGCGCCGAGGTTGCCGAAGTGACGGAAGCAGTTGGCGATGTCGTCCATGTCGTAGCCGCTCTCGACCAGCCGCTTGCCGGTGTCCAGCGACTCCGCCTTGGCCAGGACGTCGCGGTCGCGCTCCAGCAGCTCGGCGACGCGCAGCACCAGACGGCCGCGCCCGGCCACCGGTGTGCGGGGCCAGGACCCGTCGTCGAAGGCCGTACGGGCCGCGGAGACCGCCGCTGCGGCGTCCTTCGGCCCGGCCTCGTCCACGGTCGCGACCAGCGTGCCGTCCGCCGGGCAGCGGATCTCGCGCACCTGCCCGTCGGCCGCTGCGGTCCACTGACCGCCGATGAACAGCTCCGGCATGGTGGTGCCTCCGGTCTCCGGGCTCGTACGAGGCGGCCGCGGTGGGCGCGGTGCCCTGGCCGACGGTGTCGGGCCGCCGGTCGGCCCGCCGCCGTGCGGACCTTCGGTGACGATCACTGCACCGAGAGTAAGGCGGCCGGTGCGGCTCCGCACGGTGCGAGGGGCCGGGGGAGAGGGGAGCGGCGCCGGGTGGGGCCGACGGAGTGAGGCGTCAGGACGGGCGGGAGAATGGGCGGATGGGCAGTGAGCTGGGCCGGGAGCGGCAGCCGGAGCGGGAGCGGGACGAGCCGGCCGCGGGGCCGTACCCCGTCCCCGATGTGGCGGCGTACCTCACCGGCCGCTGGCGCATCGAGCGCACCGTGTCCGACCTGCGGTCCGGCGCCGAGGGCAGCTTCCGCGGCACCGCCGAGTTCCGGCCAGGACCGGCGGGCGAGGGGCTGCTGCACCACGAGGAGGGGCAGCTCAGCTGGGGCGGGACGGTGCATCCGGCGTCCCGCACGCTGCGCTGGCGGCCCCGCCCGGACGGCACCGCCGCGATCGACTTCGCCGACGGCCGGCCCTTCCACGACCTCGACCTCAGGCCCGGCCGGTGGACCGCCGTCCACCCCTGCGCCGCGGACCGGTACGAGGGGACCTTCACCGCCGTCGGGCCGGACACCTGGCGGCTGGAGTGGCGGGTCGGCGGACCGGCCAAGGACCAGGTGCTGCGCTCGGTGTACCGGCGGCTGGGGTGACCCGCGGCCGGACCGGCCCGGCCGCCACAGCGCACGGCACCCCCGGGGACATGCTGTCCCCGGGGGTGCCGGTGCCGGTCGGGAGCGGGATCAGGCGGGGGGCAGCTTCCCCCGTCCGAAGAGCTTCCGCTCGTCGTGCAGGGCGAACGGCGTGGTCCGCAGGTCCGCGATCGTGATGCCGAAGATCTTCAGTTGCAGCATCAGCTCGGTCTTCAGGTCGTAGCCCGCGCTGAGCGCCCACGCCGGGGCACCGCCGTCGGACGCCCCGGCGGCCCGCCCGGTGAGATGGACGGACAGATCACCGCCGACGCCCGCGGTGTCGTAGAGGAACACCTCGGCGTGCGCCCCGACACGGGCCGTCGCGGTGGCCGCGCCCGCGACCCGCGGAGCCCCGCCCTTCGTCTGCTGCCGCGCCTCGTGCAGCGGCTTCCACCCGCCGTGGTCGCGGTCGTAGGTCGCGCCGACGGCGAACGAACCGGCGGTGCGCTGGTCGGCGTCGAGCACGATGCGGCCGTCCGCGGTGAAGCGGTAGGTGAAGGTGACCTCGGTGCTGACCACGACGGGAACCGGGCCCACCCAGAAGACATGCCGTCCGGTGACCGCCGCGAGCGGCACCGCGACCTGCCCGGTGTCCGCCTTGCCCTTGACCTTGCCGTGCACCTGCCAGCCGTAGCCGTAGGAGCCGCCCAGGCCGATGGCCGCGCGCTGCGGCAGCAGGTTCAGCCCGCCGCGCTTCTCGTACTGGAAGATCAGCTCGGGAGTGAACGAGACCTCGCCGGACAGCCGGGCGGGGGACTTGGCGGTCGCCTGTACGCCCTTGGGCAGCGGCACGTTGACGCCCAGCCGCAGGGTGGTGAGCGCCTTCCGCGCCTCGGGCGACAGCGCGCTGCCGGACGAGCCGGGGGTGGGGCGGACCGCGGACGGGGCGAGCTGGGTGCGGACGCCGGAGGAGCCGGACGCCGAGGGGCTCGGGGAACCGGAGGCGGTGGCGTCCGGGCTGCCGGACGGCGTGCCCGGACCGTCGGACGGAGTGGCCGGGCCGCCGCTGTCCGAACCGGCGCCGGAAGCGGGCTTCTTGACGGTGACACCCGAGGAGAGCGGCCTGACCGAGACCTCACCGGGCCGCAACGCCGCGCGCTGGTCCACCTTCTGGTCGCCGAGCAGCTCCGAGAGCGTGGCGGGGGCGGTGGTCACCCGCACCTTGCCGTCGCGGGAGCCGGTGACCTTGCCGACCTTGAACAGCGCACCCGAGGGGGCGTGCCGGTTGGGCGCGGCGGCGATCACATCACCGGTCCGTACGGTCCTGCCGGCCGACGGCTTGAGTTCCGCCTGCTTGCGCTGCGCGTCGTACGACGAGAGCTGCACGGAGACCGAGTTGCCGGAGCGGGTCGGCGCGTCGGACGGCCGGGCCACCGCGGCGGTGCCCTCCGGGCCGGAGGCGCGGGCATCGTCGGGCACGGCACCGGGGGCCGTCGGCCCGGCGGCGGGTATGCCGGCCGAGGACGTGCGCGGCTCGTCGGGGCCCGAGAGCAGGGCGTGGGTGCCGAGGGCGGCGGGGACGAGCACGCCGATCGCGGCGGCGGGCACCGCGATACGGCGCCAGGAAACAGCCATGGAATTCCTCAAGGGTGCGGGGGACGGGGGAGGACAGCGGGGCCGCGCACCGAACGCCGGGACGAGTCAGGACGGCTGGGGAAAAGTCATCCAACGTCGAACATCTGTAGGGGTTCGGGCGGCTTCCTCGTAGCATGGCGACGAATGATCGCTTTCGCCATGGGGAAAGACACCGAGTCGGGAGGGGACGGGTGGAGACTTCCACAACGGTGCCGGATTCCGCCGCCGCGCTGCACGACGGCATCGACGCGCTCACCGACGAGGTCATCGACGGCCTGCGGGCCCAACTCCCCTCCTACGCGGCGGTGCCGGCGGACGTGCTCCGGCCCCGGGTGCTGGCCTCCCTGCGCAACGGCCTCTCGCTGGTGGAGCGCTGGGCCGAGGAGCGGCGGACCGCACGGGAGACCGGCCGTGACGACGTCCCGGCGAACGGCATCCCGGAGACCCATCTCGACGAGGTGAGCGCCCTGGCCCGCTCGTTGCCCGTCGAGGACATCATCTCGGCCTACCGGATCGGTACGGACATCGTCTGGCGGCGGTTCGGTGAGGAGATGACCGGCCGGGGCGGGACCGCCGAGGACCTGCTGCCGATCGCCGAGACCCTGCGCGCCTGGGTCGACGCCAACACGCTGCGGATCGTCCGCGGTTGCCGGGTCGGGCTCCAGGGCGACGACCCGGCGGCGGACCGCCGGCATGCGGCCATGGTGCGCGCCCTGCTGCTCGGCGAGGTGCGGTGGGACACGTCCCCGGCCGGCCCCGGGGCCCGGGGCGCCGCGTTCACCGGCGACGGTCCGGACGGTGGGTACCGGCCCGAGCGGCCCGCCGACGACGCGGCGGCGGGGGACGGCGCCTACGGGCACCGCACCCTCCGCCTCCCGTTCCGCGCACGACTGCCCGATGTCTCCCCGCCCGCCAGGCCGGACGGTGCCGCCGCGGACCACGCCGGACCCGGCGACCCTGCCTTCCACCGGATCGTCGGTCTGCTCCGTCCCTGGCTCGCCCTGGACGAGGCGGGCCGCCCCCTGGTCACGACCGTGGACGGGGACGTGGCCGGACTGCTGCTCGGGCGCCCGGCCGGGCTGTGCCGCAGTCTGATGCTGGGACTGGGTGCCCCGGTGCCCGCGTCCGGTGTGGCCACCGAATTCACCCGCGCCACCCAGGCGCTGCGGGCCGCCGCCGGATTCGGGCTCGTCGGGGCGTTCACCCGCGAGGAGCTGGGGCTGCGGGCCACGGTCGTGGCGCTGCCGGCCGTGGGGGAGCAGCTGGTACGGCTCCGGCTGGCGCCGCTGGCCGAACGGGGCGAGGACGGCGCCCAGTTGGAGGAGGCCGCGGCCGCCTATCTGCGGCAGGGGCTGCGTCTGGAGGCCGCCGCGCGGACCCTCTACGTCCACCCCAACACCCTGCGCAACCGCCTCCGCCGCTTCGAGGAGATCACCGGCACCAACCTCCGCGACCCGGCGGATCTGGCCGAGGTCTGGTGGGCGCTGACCCACCGCCGGTTCCACGGGCCGACGGGCTGAGAACGGAGGCCCGCGGACCCCGCCGGCCCCGGCGCCCGCGAGGCCCGGGACCGGACGGGGAGCTCCGCCGCCTCAGCGCTTGACCGCCCGCAACGCGTACAGCAGCGGGACGATCGGCTGCGACGGCGGCAGCCGCCACCAGCCGTTCTCGGCCGGGACCATGGTGTCGAACCGCTTCCAGGGCAGCAGCTCGGTCTCCCGCACCAGTTCGACGGTCAGCCCCGCGCCGATCACGGCGGAGATGACCTCCCCGAGACCGTGCCGCCACTCATAGCTCGTCGTGGCGCCCTGCACCGGCGGCCCGTCGGTGTACGTGCACGGCGTGTCGCTCCGGAGGGGACCACGGCCCCCTAAGTAGTCGTTCCGCAGCCGGAGATCCTGCTGGTCCGGGCCGCCGGCCGGGCCCAGCGAGTCGAGCAGCGGATGGAACTCGACCAGATAGAACGTCCCGCCGGGCCGCAGCAGTGAGCTGACGATGCCGGCCCAGGTGGTCAGATCCGGCAGGTAGCAGAGCGCCCCCTTGCCGGTGTAGATCACATCGAACCGCCGCGCACCGAGCGCCTCCGGGGCCCGGTGCACATCCGCCTGGACGAACTCCATGCTCCGGCCGGCCTCCGCGGCGAGCCGCCGGGCCTCCGCGACCGCCGCCGCGGAGAAGTCCAGCCCCACCGTGTGTGCCGCGCCCCGTTCGGCGAACGCGGCCGTCTCGGTGCCCAGATGGCACTGCAGATGCAGCACGTCCCGCCCGGTCAGCGCGCCGAGGTCGGTCCACTCGAAGGGCGCGAACCAGTCCTCGGCGGTGCGCGAGCCGTCCAGCCCGTAGAAGGCGCTGGCCACATGGACCGGGGTGCGGGCGTCCCAGTTGGCCTGGTTGGCCAGGACCATCTCCTCGGCGGTGGCCGGGATTCCCGTAAGGGGCGTCAGTTGACTCTCGTTCATGGTCATCCGTCCCTTCTACCCACCGGGCCGGGGCGCCCGCCAGTAGGGGACGGAGATCGGCTGCCCCTACCCCTCCTCGGCCGGTGTCGTCCACACCTCCCCGTCGAGGACGTTGCGCATCCCCACCCACACCATGTTCATCAGCCGCAGGGTGATCCGCTCCGGGGGCTCCTCGGGATGGAGCGCCATCCAGTCGGTCAGCGAGTCCGCCGCCCCGACCAGGGTGTACGCCACGAAGTCGGCCTCGTCGTCGGGGCAGGCGGCACCGGCGCCGTCCGCCCCGCAGGTCCGGACGAGCCCGGAGACCTCGCCGAGCAGCGCCCGCCGGGTCCGCGCCAGCTCCGCCGCTATCGCCGGGGTCAGCTCCGACGCCTGGCGGTGCAGCACCACCCAGCTGTCCGGGTGGGCGGTGACGAAGGTGAAGAACGCCAGCAGCCCGGCCCGCAGGCGCAGCTCGGGGGAGGGCGCGGGGCCCGTGGTGGCCCGGAACGCGGCCACCAGGCGCTCGGCCTCACGACGCAGGCAGGCGAGGAACAGCCCCTCCTTGGAGTCGAGATAGAGATAGACCATCGGCTTGGTGATCCCGGCGAGTTCCGCGATCTCGTCGACCGAGGAGGCGTGGTAGCCGCGCTTGGCGAAGACCCCGATCGCCGCGTCGATGATCAGCTGTTCCCGGACCGGCCGGGGGACGCGTCGCCTGCGTATATCGCTCATCCATGGAGCTTATCCCAGCATTACTCGTGGGTAAGTTTACGTCGGGGTCAGGTTGTTGGCGGACGGAGTCGCTGGTCCGGGTCGTCTTCGGCAGGTGTAAAGCGGGGTGACGGTGGTAGGCGCCCTCATGCAACGCTCCCTTCCGCAACGGCAGTTGTCCGGGTGGCTGCCGAGGCGGCCGGATGCGGCCGGGTCCGAGATGTTCCTGGGCGGGCCCGGACCGCGCGGGGGCGTGCCCGGCGTTGGGTGTCGCCGGAAAAATGGAACGGGCCGCCGCCTGTGAGTGGCGTGGCGGCGGCCCGTACCCCCGCGTCGGCCGGCCTCTCGCCCCCGTCCGATCGCGCCTTATGGCGTCCCGACAACTCTCAAAGGACATCGGGGAACACGGCCGCTCGTCCGCAACAACCGCCCTCCGCTAGGTATGTTGGGGACTGCGGGGCGTGGTCGTACAATCACGCAACGATCGGCCGCTGCCCCCTGGCTGATGGCTGCCGAAGCGACGGGAAAGTGTGGAATGAGCCAAGAAACGCGACCGCAGTCCAGCGCCGTCGACGTCAGCATCCCGAGTGTGGCGCGGATGTACGACTACTACCTCGGCGGCAAGGACAACTACGCCGTCGACCGCGAGGCCTGCGACGAGCTGAGCAAGGTCGTACCGAGCACCCAGGTGCTGGCGATCAACAACCGGCGCTTCCTGCAGCGGGTGGTCCGCTGGCTGGCCCGGGAGCACGGCATCCGGCAGTTCGTCGACCACGGATCAGGCCTGCCGACCCAGGACAACGTCCACCAGGTCGCCCAGCAGGTCGACCCGAAGTCCCGGGTGGTCTACGTCGACAACGACCCCATCGTGCTGGCCCACGGCCGGGCCCTGCTGGAGGAGAACGCCAACACCGCCGTCATCCAGGCGGACATGCGGGACACCGACGGCATCTTCGGCAGCCCCGAGGTCGAGCGGCTGATCGACTTCGACCAGCCCGTCGCCGCGCTGTTCGTCTCCGTGCTCCACTGCATACCGGACGCCGACGACCCGGCCGGTCTCATCAAGCGGGTCGCCGACCGGCTGGCGCCGGGCAGCTTCCTGGTGGTGTGCCAGCTGGTCAGCGAGGACGCCGCGACCCGCGACTTCGTCACCGAGTTCATGCGGGTCTCCACCCACGGCCAGTGGGGCCGGGTACGGCAGGCGCACGAGCTGGCCGGCTTCCTGGACGGCCTGGAGATCCTGGAGCCGGGCCTGGTGGAGGTCTCCACCTGGAAGCCGGACGCGGACATCGGGCCCAAGCAGCTCACCCAGGAGTGGATCGAGTACGGCGGCGTGGCCCGCAAGTCGTAGGACCCGCCGGGTGGATGCCCCGTCGGCCGGATGCCCCGGCCCACGGGAGCGGGGCGGGGCACCCCGGTGGGTACCCCGCCCCGCTCGCCGCGCCGGCGCCGTGCGCTCAGCTCTCCTGCTTGAGCAGTCGCTCCAGGATCGTCACGGACTCGCGCGGCGACTCGGACTGTGCGCTGAGCCGGTCCATCACCGCGAGGTAGTGGTCCACGTCATCGCGCTTGTCCAGATAGAGCGCGCTGGTGAGCTGCTCCAGATAGACGATGTCCGGCAGATCCGGCTCCAGGAAGCGCAGGATCGTGATCGGACCACCGGCCGCCGCCAGTCCGCCGAGGCTGAACGGCGCGATCTGAAGCGTGACGTTCGGCAGCTCGGTCATCTTCAGCAGATGCCTGAGCTGCCCCGTCATCACCTCGGGGCCACCGAGCGGGCGGCGCAGTGAGGCCTCGTCGATCACCGCCCACACCCGCGGCGCGTCCGGGACGGTCAGCAGCTCCTGACGCTGGACCCGCAGCCGCACCCGGCGCTCGATCTCCTCGGGCGAGGAACGCGGGTGGCCGAGCTGCGCCACCGCACGGGCGTAGTCCGCGGTCTGCAACAGGCCCGGCACGAACTGGACTTCGTAGGTGCGGATCACGGAGGCGGCCTCTTCGAGGCCGATATGCGTCTCGAACCAGCCGGGCAGCACATCGCCGTACTGGTGCCACCAGCCGGGGCTGCTGGTCCGGCGGGCCAGGTTGAGGAAGTCGTCGCGGACCGCCTCGTCCGTGACGTGGTAGAGCGTCAGCAGATCGGCGACATCGCGCTCCTTGCAGCTCACCCGGCCCAGTTCCAGACGGCTGATCTTGGCGTGTGAGCCGCGGATGGCGTCCCCGGCGGCCTCCCGGGTGATGCCCGCCTCTTCCCGCAGCCGGCGGAGCTGGGTGCCCAGCACGATGCGCAGGACGGTCGGGCCGCCCCGGGGGTGGTCGAGATAGCGGCGCAGGGACGGACCGCTGCTGGGCTGCGCGGCACTCATGCCGAAACCTCGCTTCGCCGGGCCCCGCGTTCGCGAGGCGCGCACCTCTTCACGTGTCTCCCCCGACCTCCGGCCGAGGAGGTTCCCCTGCGGCGCTCGCTCATCCTGACTCCCCTGGGTGGTCGGGCGAGCGCCCAGTGTCCCATCGCGCCAACTCCCCGTACAGCCGGGGGGACTATCCGGTCGACATATGCGCCACTCGTGGCCGCCTCCGCGTCAGTCCGTGCCGACGAGATCGTCGAAGTCGCCGTCCTTGGCGCCCTGGACGAAGGCCGCCATCTCGGCGCGGGTGTAGACGAGTGCCGGACCGGAGGCGAACCGGGAGTTGCGCACCGCCACTCCGCCGTCCGAAAGAACCGCCAGTTCAACGCAGTTGCCACTGGGGTTGCTGCGGCGGCTCTTGCGCCAGACGGCGCCTTCGATGCTGGTCGCCTGCATGCCGTTGCTCACCGACTCCATCACGACTGCTCCCTTGCTGGAGGGCATTCCTCCGACCGATGCCGGGCCCGCGCTCACCTTGGCGTGATCGAGCCCCTGGGGCGCCGTCCTTACCGATGTAATTGCAGATGCACTTGCACCGGGCGACGACTGCCGAGGATATTAGCCCTCCGAGGCAGTCCGGCCCAGCCCGAAATCCCCTTCGCGGAGATGGTGATGACCACACATCCGGCAGAGACCGTGCACGACGCGCTTCGGGAGGAACCCTGTGAGGACGTGGGGTGGCTGCCCGCCCCCGACGGATTCGCCGCCTGTGCCCTCAGCAGCTCCGCACGCACGGTGCCGGAGGCCCGCCGCTTCACCCGGGCGACCCTCGAAGGCTGGCAGGTGTGTGCCGGTCTCGCGGACGACGCGGTGCTGGTCGTCTCCGAACTCGTCAGCAACGCCCTGCGCCACGGCTTCCGGGAGCCCGGCCCGGACGGGGAGGACGCCGCGGCACCCGCACCCTTCTGCAACGCCTGGCTCGCGCTGACCCGGCAGGAGACCACCGTGCTGTGCGCGGTCTCGGACGCCGGCCCCGGCGCGCCCGTCATCCGGCCCCGCAGCGACCTCGCGGAGTCCGGGCGCGGCCTGCAGATCGTCGACACGCTGAGCGAATCCTGGGGCTGGACGCCCCCCGACCGGTCGGGGAAGACGGTCTGGGCGGCGATGTCGGTGCGCGGCTGAGGTCCGCCCGTACGGTGCCCCGGGCCCGCCGGTGGAGCGGGCCGCGCGCCTGCCGTGTGTGACGATGCGCGGGTCACCGTCACCCGAGCGGAAGGCCCGCGACACCGATGGACCTGCTGTCCCTGCGCTACTTCCGGGCGGTCGCGCGCCGGGAGCACATCAGCCGGGCCGCCGAGGAACTACGGGTGGCCCAGCCCTCGGTGAGCCGGACCATCGCCCGGCTGGAGGCCGAACTGGGCGTACCGCTCTTCGACCGGCACGGCCGCGCCATCCGGCTCAACCGCCATGGCGCGGCATTCCTGACCCGGGTCGAGCGGGCGCTGGACGAACTCGACGACGCCAGGCGGGAGTTGGCCGACGCGGCCGGGCTGGACCACGGCGGGGTCGCCGTCGCCGCCGAGACCCTGCTGCCCCTCACCGAGCTGCTGGCGGGATTCCGCGCCGCCCACCCCGGGGTCACCATCCGCTGCTTCCAGTCCACCCCCGAGGCGATGCGGGAACAACTGCGGTCCCGGGAGGTGGACTTCTGCGTCGCCTCGCAGCCGCTGCCCGGACCCGGTCTGGGCGCGGTGCGGCTGTTACGTGAGGAGGTGCTGCTCGCGGTCCCCGTCGGGCACCGGCTGGCCGGCCGGGACCGGGTCACGGTCGAGGAGCTGGCGGAGGAGGCCTTCATCACCACCCGGCCGGGCCACTGGCAACGGGAGCTGCTGGAGCGGCTGTTCGCCGGAGCCGGCCGCCGCCCGGTGATCTCCTGCGAGGGCGACGAACCGGGCGCCACCCACTTCCTGGTCGCCGCCGGTCTCGGCATCGGCCTGATGCCCGCCCTGGCCCGCGCCGAACTCGCCTCGGTGCCGCTCGCCTGGCTGCGCCTGGACGCCCCCGGCTGCGAGCGGACCCTGAGCCTGGTCCGGCGCGAGGACGGCTACCTCGCCACCGCCGCCGCGCGCTTCCGTGACCTGGCCGTCGCGCACTTCGCCGAACGGGGGCGGCGCGCCGTCGCGGGCGTCGAGAGCGTGCCGTGGCCCGGCCGGAGGTGACCGGGGAGTGCGGCGGCTCAACATCTCCAAGGGATCAATCGGAATATTCCGGGGCGACTGATCCTAAAGTGGCGTGATGAACGGTGGCCGGAAGCTCCAGAAGCTACGGGACGACGAGGGGAGCGCGGACCGGCTCCTTGCCTTGTCCGACGGCGTGTTCGCCATCGCGATGACGCTGCTGGCGCTGGACATCGCGCTGCCCGACGGGCTGGACTCCGCCGGATTCGCGCAGGCCCTGCGGGACGTGATGCCCAAGGTGTGGGCGTACGCGCTCAGCCTGGTGGTCATCGCGGCGTTCTGGCGCGGCCACTACCAGCTCTTCCAGTGCGTACGGGAGGTGGACGGGGCGGTCATCAGGCTGGTGCTGTTGGGCCTGGGGCTGGTTGCCCTGATGCCCTTCCCCACCACCCTGCTGGCCGAGTACGGGGACCTGCCGCAGGCGGTGGCCGTCTACTCCGGCGCCGTCGCGGTCATGGGGGCGGTCCAGCTCGCGCTGACGCTGGTGCTGTGGAAACGGCCGTGGCTGGCGAGCGAGGCACTGCCCGACCGCATCGTGCGCAACGACGTCATCGACCTGGCGGGGACGGTACTGGTCTTCGTCACCGCCGTACCGCTCGCCTTCGTCTCGCCGACGGACGCGAAGCTGTGGTGGGCGGTGCTGATCCCGCTCCGCGCGGTGACCGGCAGACGGGACAGACGGCTGCGCATGGAGGCGCAGAGGGGTGCGGACAGCCCCTGAGGGCACTCCTTCCGGACGTGCGCCTGCGTGGCGAGGCGTGTCCGGAGGGAGTGCCCTCAGGGAGGTCCGTCTAGTCCGCCGCCGGCCCGTTCTCCGCCAGGCCGAACGCCGTCAGCAGTTGTTCGGCGGCCAGCGTCGCGGTGATCTCGCCCGCCCGCACCGCACGTTCGACCCCGGGGCCGACCCGGCGCACCTCGGGGTGTTCCTGGAGCCGGTCGATCAGCCGCTCGCGCACCATCGACCAGGTCCAGTCGACCTGCTGGACCCGGCGCCGCTCGGCCAGTGCCCCGGAGGACTCCAGCAGCGTGCGATGCTGCTCGACCCGCTCCCAGACGCCCTTCAGGCCCGTGCCCTCCCGGGCGCTGCAGGTGAGCACGGGTGGTGTCCAGGCGGCGTCCTGGGGCTGCAACAGCCGTAGCGCGCCGGAGAGTTCGCGGGCCGCGGAGCGGGCGTCGCGCTCGTGCGGACCGTCGGCCTTGTTGACGGAGACCAGGTCCGCCAGTTCCAGCACGCCCTTCTTGATGCCCTGGAGCTGGTCGCCGGTGCGCGCCAGGGTCAGCAGCAGGAAGGTGTCGACCATGTTGGCGACGGTGGTCTCGGACTGGCCGACCCCGACCGTCTCCACCAGGATCACGTCATAGCCGGCCGCCTCCATCACCACGATGGACTCCCGGGTGGCCCGCGCCACCCCGCCCAGCGTGCCGGACGTCGGGGACGGCCGGACGAACGCGGCCGGGTCGGTCGCCAGCCGCTCCATCCGGGTCTTGTCGCCCAGGATGGAGCCGCCGGTACGGCTGGAGGACGGGTCGACGGCCAGCACCGCCACCCGGTGCCCCATCCCGGTCAGCAGCGTGCCGAGCGCGTCGATGAAGGTCGACTTGCCGACGCCCGGCACCCCGCTGATGCCGACTCTGCGGGCCGCGCCGGAGTGCGGCAGCAGTTCGACCAGCAGCCGCTGGGCCGCCGCCCGGTGGTCCGGGCGGGTGGACTCGACCAGGGTGACGGCGCGGGCGATCCAGGCGCGGGAACCCGCCCGGACCCCCTCGGCGTACCGTTCGACATCGATCGTCGCAGGCATGACCCCCCGCTCAGAGCTCGTGGCCGAGGGCCGACGCCAGGTCCCGCACCAGATCGTGGGCGGCCTCGGGAATGACCGTGCCGGGCAGGAAGACCGCGGCGGCGCCCATGTCCCGCAGCGGCTGCACATCCTGCGGCGGGATCACCCCGCCCACCACGATCGTGATGTCCTCACGGTCCTCGGCGGCCAGTGCCTCCTTCAGCGCGGGCACCAGGGTCAGGTGTCCGGCCGCCAGCGAGGACACCCCGACGATGTGGACGTCCGCCTCCACCGCCTGGCGGGCGACCTCGGCCGGGGTCTGGAACAGCGGGCCGACATCGACGTCGAAGCCCAGGTCGGCGAAGGCCGTGGCGATCACCTTCTGGCCGCGGTCATGGCCGTCCTGGCCCATCTTGGCCACCAGGATGCGCGGCCGGCGGCCCTCCGCGCGCTCGAACTCGGCCACCAGGTCCCGGGTGCGCTCCACGCCGGAGGAGGGGCCCGCTTCGTCTCGGTACACACCGGAGATCGTACGGATCTGGCCGGAGTGCCGTCCGTAGACCGTCTCCAGTGCGTCGGAGATCTCACCGACCGTCGCCATCGCGCGGGCCGCGTCCACCGCCAGCGCCAGCAGATTGCCCTCCAGCCCCTCGCCGGGACCGGCCTCGGCCGCCGCGGTGAGCGCCCGCAGCGCCGCCTGGCAGGCGTCCTCGTCCCGCTCGGCGCGCAGCCGCTTGAGCTTCTCGATCTGCTGGGCGCGCACCGAGGAGTTGTCGACCTTGAGGACCTCGATCTCCTCGTCGGTCTCCACCCGGTACTTGTTGACGCCGATCAGCGCCTGCCGCCCCGAGTCGATCCGCGCCTGGGTACGGGCCGCGGCCTCCTCGACGCGCAGCTTGGGGATGCCCGCGTCGATGGCCTTGGCCATCCCGCCGGCCGCCTCGACCTCCTCGATGTGCTGCCAGGCCCGCTGCGCCAGATCGTGGGTGAGCTTCTCGATGTACGCGCTGCCGCCCCACGGGTCGATGACCCGGCAGGTGCCCGACTCCTGCTGCAGGAACAGCTGGGTGTTGCGGGCGATCCGGGCGGAGAAGTCGGTGGGCAGCGCCAGCGCCTCGTCGAGGGCGTTGGTGTGCAGCGACTGGGTGTGGCCCTGGGTGGCGGCCATCGCCTCCACACAGGTGCGGGTGACGTTGTTGAACACGTCCTGCGCGGTCAGCGACCAGCCCGAGGTCTGCGAGTGGGTGCGCAGCGACAGGGACTTGGGGTTCTTCGGCTCGAAGCGCTGCACCAGGCGCGCCCACAGCAGCCGGGCCGCGCGCAGCTTGGCGATCTCCATGAAGAAGTTCATGCCGATCGCCCAGAAGAACGACAGGCGCGGTGCGAAGGAGTCCACGTCCATGCCCGCCTCGATGCCCGCGCGCAGGTACTCCACCCCGTCGGCCAGGGTGTACGCCAGCTCCAGGTCGGCCGTCGCGCCCGCTTCCTGGATGTGGTAGCCGGAGATCGAGATGGAGTTGTAGCGCGGCATCTTCTGCGAGGTGTACGCGAAGATGTCGGAGATGATCCGCATCGAGGGCTGCGGCGGATAGATGTAGGTGTTGCGGACCATGAACTCCTTGAGGATGTCGTTCTGGATGGTCCCGGCCAGCTTCTCGGGCGGTACGCCCTGTTCCTCGGCGGCCACGATGTACAGCGCCAGCACGGGCAGCACCGCGCCGTTCATCGTCATCGACACCGTCATCTTGTCCAGCGGGATGCCCTCGAAGAGCTGCCGCATGTCGTAGATCGAGTCGATCGCGACGCCCGCCATGCCGACATCGCCGGTCACCCGGGGGTGGTCGCTGTCGTAGCCGCGGTGCGTGGGCAGGTCGAAGGCGACCGACAGGCCCTTCTGGCCGGCCGCGAGGTTACGGCGGTAGAAGGCGTTGGACTCCTCGGCGGTGGAGAAGCCGGCGTACTGCCGGATCGTCCAGGGCTGGTTGACGTACATCGTCGGGTACGGGCCGCGCAGATACGGCGTGATGCCCGGGTACGTCCCCAGGAAGTCCAGGCCGTCGAGGTCCGCCTCCGTGTAGAGCGGCTTGACGTCGATGCCCTCCGGGGTCTCCCACGTCAGATCCGCCACGCCCTTGCCGGTGGCCTGCTGGACGGCCGCGGCCCACTCCCCGGTGTCACCGGCGGCGTCCGCCGTGACCGGGGCGCCCAGCTCGACCGTGCTGAAGTCCGGGATGGCGCCCGCCTGTTGTGTCGTGTCGTTCATCACGCCACCTCCATGACATCCAGGGCCGAGGACAGCACCTCGACCGCGTCGCAGCCCGTGAAGACGAAGGAGTCCACACCGGCCGCTGCGAATTCGTCCCGCCGCTCGCCCGGCTTGCCGGCCAGGTGCACCCGCAGCGCCCCCGCCGACGTCAGCGCGGCCGCCACCGCAGCCGCCTGCTCGCCGTACACCGTGTCGCTCGCACACAGGCAGGCGACCTGCGCGCCGCTGCGGGCGAAGGCCTCGGCGGCCGACTCGGCATCCACCGGGGCGGGCTCGGTGACCGTCTCGATGCCGCCCGCCTGGAACAGGTTGGCGGCGAAGGCCACCCGCGCGGTGTGCGTGGCGACCGGGCCCAGCGCGGCGAGGAAGACCTTCGGGCGGGCGCCGTGCGCCGCCAGATGAGCGTCGGAGCGCGCCCGCAGCCGCTCGAACGCGTCGTCCCTGCGCACCCGCGGCAGCCCTCCGCCGATCGGCGCGGGCGCCGGCTCGCGGTGGACCGGCGGCTCGGCGAGGTGCGGGAACTCGCTGACCCCGGTGACCGGTTCGCGCCGGTGGGCGAGGTCAGCGGTCCGGCGCTCCCAGGTGTCGGCCAGCCGGCCGGCGATCATCCCGGAGCGCAGTGCCGCGGCCTGGCCGCCCGCCCCCTCGATCTCCTGGAACCACGCCCAGGCGGCACGGGCCAGCTCGTCGGTGAGGCTCTCCACGTACCAGGAGCCACCCGCCGGGTCGATCACCTTCGACAGGTGCGACTCCTCCAGCAGCACGGACTGGGTGTTCCGGGCGATCCGGCGGGCGAACGCGTCCGGCAGGCCCAGCGCGGCGTCGAACGGCAGCACCGTCACCGCGTCGGCGCCGCCCACTCCCGCGGACAGCCCGGCGACCGTGGTGCGCAGCATGTTCACCCACGGGTCCCGACGGGTCATCATCACCGTGGAGGTGACGGCGTGCTGACGCTGCGCCGACGCGTCGGGGGAGGCCCCGCAGACCTCGGCGACCCGCGCCCACAGCCGGCGGGCCGCGCGCAGCTTGGCGATCGTCAGGAACTGGTCAGCGGTGGCGGCGTAGCGGAACTCCAGCTGCCGGCAGGCGTCGTCGATGCCGAGACCGGACTCGGTCAGCTGCCGCAGATAGGCGACACCGGTGGCGAGCGAGGTGCCCAGCTCCTCTGCGGCCGAGCCGCCCGCCTCGTGGTACGGCAGCGCGTCGACGGCCAGGGCCCGCACACCGGGTGCGTCGGCGGTGCAGCGTGCGGCCATCCGGGCGGCCGACTCCAGCTGGACGCGCAGCTTGGCGTCGTCACCCGTACGGGCCAGCAGCCCGAGCGGGTCGGCGCCCAGGCAGCCCGCCGCCTCGCGCAGCGGCGCTCCGGACGCGGTGTACAGCCGCAGCAACTCCTCGGCGGCCGCCGCGAAATCGGCGCCCGCGTCCAGCACCACCGCGGCCAGGTCCAGATAGACCCCCTGCAGCGCCCGCTCCAGACCGGTCACCGGCACCCCGCCGTCGCCGACGGTCAGCCAGACCGAGGTGACGCCGTTCTCCAGATCGGCCAGGACCGACTCATTGGCGCGCTCGGGATCGGTGTGGACATGGCGCTGGCGTACGTCCCACCCGGCGACGGTGGTGCCCTCGGGCCGCCCGGCCCGTACGAACGGGGGGAAGCCCGGATGGCCCAGGGCGGCCGTGCCGTCCTCGGCGGTATAGAGCGGGCGGACGCGGATGCCGTCCTGGAGGTCGGTGGCCAGCGCGTCCTCGGCGGCGTCGCCCGTTGCTTCTGCGGCGCCCGATTTGCGCAGCACGCCTTCGACGAGACGCTGCCACTGTGCGCGGTCGGCATCCGGGAAGGCTGCGGCCAGGGGGAGTTCGGGGGACTCGGCGGTCATGGCAGCAGGCTAAGCGAACGACCGTTAGCTGGAGCAGGGGCTCCAGCTGTGACCTTGCACTCGTTGACCAGGCAGAAATGTTGATATCCATGGGCCGGATGGGGCAGGTGGGGCGGGTCGCCCGTATCACGAGGAGTCGCCACGGGGATCGCGGGACGCGTCGGCCGGGGGCGTCGGCGCAGGTTCAGTACGGTGGGCGCGGCACCCTCCCCCAAGCTCTTAAGGAGCAGGGGGTACCCCCAGAGGAGCGCGATGCCCAAGGCGCCGACGACCCGGACTGTGACCGCCGCCACGCTCCTGCTGGCCGTCGCCGTGCTCCTGTGGGCGCTGCCGTGGTCCGTCGGACCGGGTCGCGCGGCGGACTGCACCGGACGCCGGATCGCCTCCTGGGCCGCCGATTCCCGGCATACCGCCGAATTCACCCGATACGGCAATGACAACACCCGGACGGATGACTGGACCGGCGGCGACGGCACCCACTCGGTGCGGCTCCCCGACGGCCGGACGCTGTGGCTCTTCTCCGACACCTTCCTCGACCGCGTGCAGAAGCCGCCCAACCCGCAAGGGGAGAACCGCCGTTGGCGCACCGCAGACACCGGCGGCACCCCGTACCTGCGGCACAACTCCGCCGTGGTGATGTCCCGTTCGGGCCGTCTGGAGCGCACCCTGACCGGCGGCACCGCGGCCGCGCCCGGACCGTTCTTCCCCGACCCGCCCGGCGGCGGCTGGCGCTGGCCGGTCCGCGCGAGCGTGGAGCCCCGCGGCCCGGGATCGGCCGAGAAGGTGGTCCGGGTCCTGCTGTGGAACCGCACCCCCGGCACCGGACCGTGGATCTTCGGCGTGCCGCACGGCACCGAGGTCGCCACGCTCTCGCTCCCCGGCCTGCGCCTGGAAGGCATCACCCGGACCGTGGGCCCGACCTCGGCGGACCCGGGCCGGCGGGTCCTCTACGGCGCGGCGGCGGTCCGCGACGGCGGCTGGACCTATGTCTTCGGCAGCGACGACCCGCCGGCGTCACCGGCCTCCCGCGCCTATCTCGCACGGGTCCCGGCCGGGCGGCTCGGGGACCGCGGAAGCTGGCGGTTCTGGGACGGGGCCCACTGGCAGCGGCGGGCCGGACGGGCCGCGCCGGTGCTGCGGGACGGCGGCCGGCGCGGCGTGGGCAGCGCCTTCACCGTCGTCCGCGACGGCCCCGCCTGGGTGCTGATCACCATGGACACCGGGGGCGGCGGCGCGGCCGGGATGCGGTCCCTCACCAGCTACTGGTCCTGCTCACCCCACGGCCCCTGGCACGGACCGAACGGCCGGCTCACCCCGCCCCGCCCGCCGGCCCCCGACCCGCAGTACGTCGCCGCCTACAACCCGCAGGCACACCCCGGACTCACCGCGGACGGCTCGCTCGTGCTCAGCTACGACATCAACTGGCTCGGCCCGCCCGGCGTCCCGGCCGACCCCCGGCTCAACGGCGATGTGGACCTGTACCGGCCGCGGTTCCTGCGGGTACGGCTGGGCCCCACTGGGCCGTGACCGCACGGCGGGGCCGCCGGCCGGGCGGCCGGACGCCCTCGTTCAACTCCCGTGCCGCTCACGCCACTCACGGGCGGCCGCGTCGATGTCGAACGGGACGAGGTTCAGCGGAGGGCCTTCCAGCGGGGTGCGCAGCGCCGCGCTGATGCGCTCGTTGACCGCCGTCAGGATGCGGCGCAGCGCCGCCTCGGTGGGAGCGGCGGCCGCGGCCTCCCGGGCCTCCTCCGCCTCCTTGCGCAGGGCGAGGGACGGCGGCAGATAGGAGAGGTGCTCCCGGTGCACCTTGTCCTTGAGCCACCACATCTCGTCATACGGCTGGTCGAGGTGGGGGAGCGGCTTACCGGCGCCCTTGAGGCCGGCGAACTCGCCGCGCTCCGTCGCCTCGCGGATCTGCCTGTCGACCCAGGTCTCGAAGGTGACACCGGGGGGTTTGCGCTCGGTCATCGCGTGCGTCTCCCGAGGTTCGGGGCCGGTCGGCCGCTTCTCCGGACGGGGTGCGGGCAGGACCGCACCCGCCTTCACGGTAACGCGGAGCCGGGGCGCGACGGGGCGGTTCACGACGGGCGGTCCGCGGCGGTTCAGCCCGTCGGGCCCGGCTGCGGACCGGAGCCGCCGGTGCCGCTCCCGCCGCCGGTGCCGGATGCGGTGCCGGTCGGGCTCGGCTCGACGACGGGAAAGGCGTTGTTGCCGCCGCACACCATGGGGCCGATCCGGTCGGACTTGCTCACCAGCGTCACGGCGACCTCCTCGGACGGCTTGTTCCCCGGCACCCGGGCGTTGGCCGCGGTGCACACCAGCTGGTTCAGCGACCCGGAGTCCAGCCGGGTGGCGACCACCGGCAGGGTGATCACCACGGCGCCCTCTCGGGGCTCGGCGCTCGGCACACCGAGGGACTTCGGCAGGACACTGGTCAGGCCGCGCATCCGCTCCGCGTGGTTGGGGCCCTTCATGAGCAGCTCCAGGGCCTGTTCCGGGTCGACCGGGGTCTTCGCCGGCCGGGTCGCGGAGCGCAGCCCGGAAGGACCGTAGAAGAACAGCTGGACATCGGCCTCGGGCTGGCCCGGGGACCGCACGCCGGTGGCCGGCTCCCCGGCGTCGATGACATCGGTGGGGGCGATCCCGCAGCCGGCCAGCGCCCCGGACAGGGCGCAGGCCAGTGCCCCGGTGACGGCACCTCCCAGGACGAGCCGCCGGGCCCGCGCCGTACGCGGGGTGTGCCGGACGTCGCTGACGCTCATACGTGGCTCTCCTTTCCGGGCTTTGCGGCCTCGGGGTGTGCGTCGCCCCGGTCGTCGTCCGGTGCCTGCTCGGTCTCCCACGGGCCGTCCGGTGCGTCCGTCGCCCCCTCGGCCGCCGTGTCGTTCGTCCCGTCGTGGCCCAGCGGCAGATCCACCGTGAACACCGCACCGCCCTCGGGGGAGTTGGCGGCCCGCATGACGCCGCCGTGCAGCCGTACGTTCTCCATCGCGATGGCCAGCCCCAGGCCGCTGCCCTCCGAACGGGCGCGGGCGGAGTCCGCTTTGTAGAAGCGCTCGAAGACATGCGGCAGGACCTCGGGGTCGATCCCGGGCCCGCTGTCGGAGATCTCGATCAGCAGCCGCTCGGCGTCCGGCTCGGGGGCGTGCAGCCGCACCCGGACCGGCTCACCGCCGTGGTGCAGGGCGTTGCCGACCAGGTTGGCGACCACCACGTCGAGCCGCCGTGGATCGAGCCGGGCCCGTACGCCGGCCGGCAGCTCCGCCGTCACCCGCTTCTGCCAGGCCCTGGCCTGGAGGGTCTTGCGGATGGTCTCGGCGACGTCCACCTCGTCGAGATGGAGCGCCGCGGCCCCCGCGTCGAACCGCGAGACCTCCATCAGGTCCTCCACCATCCGCGCCAGCTTCCCGGTCTCCTGGCTGATCAGCCGGACCGCGGAGGCGGTGTCGGGGTCGAGGGAGTCGGCGTCCTCGTCGAGCACGTCGGTGACCGCGGACATCGCCGCGAGCGGGGTCCGTAGCTCGTGCGAGACATCGGCCGCGAACCGGCGGGCGTTGGACTCCAGCCGGCGCAGCTCGGCCATGCTCTCCTCCAGCCGGGCCGCCATGTCGTTGAACGTCCGGGACAGGTCGGCGAGTTCGTCGCCGCCCTTGACCTCCAGCCGGGTGTCCAGCTTGCCCTCGGCGATCCGCCCGGCGGCCTGCCGCAGCCCCCGTACGGGCCGGAGCACCCCGCGCGCGGCGAGCAGCGCCGGGATCACGGTCAGCACCAGCACCGGCAGCGCGCCCCGCTGGGCGGCGCTCACCAGCGCCTCGACATTGGACTCCTCGGCGTACAGCGGGAGCTGGGCGTACACGGACAGCGCGGAGGCCTCGCCGTCGGACTGCCGTACCGGCATCCCGATCAGCAGCCAGGGGTCCCCGCCCCGGTCCACGCGCTGGAAGACCGGCACATGGCGCTTCTCCACCGACCCCTTGAGGCCGGCCGGGATCTCGACGTCACCGCGCAGACTCCCGTCACCGCTGTCGCGGACACCCCGGTAGTGCACCGAGATGTCCCAGTCCCGGGACTTGCCGGAGCGCTCCAGCTGGACCCGGAAGGAGTCCAGATCGGCCTGCGACGGCGGCACCGGCAGCTCCGGTGCCAGTGAGTTGACCTGTGCCCGAAGATCGTTGACGGCGATGTCCTGGGAGCGCTGGAGGATCGCGTTCCGGGCCTCCTGGTAGGTGAGCAGCGCGGTGGTCAGCGCACTGACCGCGGCGACCACCAGGAACCCCACGACGAGCCGGGCCCGCAGCCCACGCAGCAGCTGGGCGTTCCCGCGCCGGAGACGGGGGAGGTCCGCCCAGCGGCGGGGGCGCTTCACAGGGGCCCGAAGCGGTAGCCGAAGCCGCGCACGGTCTGCACGTAACGGGGGCTGCGCGGGGTGTCCTCTATCTTCGTCCGCAGCCGCATCACACAGGCGTCCACCAGCCGCGCGTCGCCGTGGTAGCTGTGCTCCCAGACCTGCTCCAGCAGCTGCTGGCGGCTGAAGACCTGCCCCGGGGTGGCGGACAGGAACAGCAGCAGTTTCATCTCCGAGGGGGCCAGCGCCAGGTCCTGGCCGCCCTTGCCGACGACCAGCCCGGCGCGGTCTATGGCCAGTTCACCGTAGGTCTCGACCGGGGCCGGGCCCGGCTCGGCGGCGGCCGGGGTGCCGTCGGCCGGCAGCGCGGTCCGGCGCAGCACCGCGCGGATGCGCGCTTCGAGGACCTCGCCACGGGCGGGCTTGACGATGTAGTCGTCGGCCCCGGCCTCCAGTCCGAGCACCACATCGAGATCGTCGCCACGCGCGGTGAGCATGATGATCGGGAGCTGCCGGTCGGCGCGGATCAGCCGGCAGACCTCGAAGCCGTCCTTGCCGGGGAGCATCAGGTCCAGCAGCACGATGTCCGGGCGGAAGCCCGGCAGGACGTCGAGGCCCTCCTCGCCACTGGCCGCGGCGGCCACTTCATGGCCGCGCCGCCGTAGCGCGAGGGTCACTCCGTCCCGTACGGCGGCGTCGTCCTCGATCAGAAGTACACGTGGCATGGGGTCCAGTATCAATAAGTTTCATGATGGATCGGTAACAGGAGCAGCCTGTCCGGTCCCTGACGCATCTGTCCCGGTGCAGGGCGGTGCGTGCACAGCATCCACCGCCCTTCGGAACGCACAAGGACACGGTACGAGGGACGGGATCGGGAATGGCACGGGGCTTCGGTAAAGAGAGCGGCATCATCGGAGTGACCGCGGCGGCTGTCGTGGCACTCGCGGCAGCGGGGGCGCTCATCTTCTCCGGAGCCGGCTCGGACTCCAGCGCGGCGGACGCCGCCAAGCAGCCGAAGAAGGCCCCCCGGGTCGTCGACTCCTCGATCGTGCACTCCTCGGACCGCCCCGGCCGCAGCCTGAACATCACCATCGACGACGGCCCGGACCCGGTCTGGACGCCGAAGGTGCTGGAGGTGCTGAAGCGGCAGAACGTCAAGGCGGTCTTCTGCATGGTCGGCCCGCAGGCCAAGGCACACCCCGACCTGGTCAAGCAGGTGGTGGCCGCCGGGCACAAGCTCTGCGACCACACCATCAGCCACAACACCGGTATGGATCACCAGCCGGAGAGCTACCAGTCGCAGCAGATACTCGACGCGCAGAAGATGATCGAGGACGCGGCGGGCGGCGCCCAGGTCGAGTACTACCGCGCCCCCGGCGGCGCCTTCACGCCCTACAGCCGCAAGCTGGCCGCCGAGCACGGCATGCGACCGCTGGGCTGGAACGTCGACAGCAAGGACTTCGAGGGCGGCGGCGTCGAGATGATCGAGTCCACGGTGCGCCGCGAACTCCCCAACGGCCCGACGGTCCTGTTCCACGACGGCGGCGGCGACCGCTCCCGGACCGTCGACGCGCTGGACCGCCTGCTGCCGTGGATGAAGCAGCAGGGCTACGGGTTCGGGTTCCCGAAGCGCTAGGTGCGTTGTCCGCGAAGTCCCGGGCGTCCCGTCCGGGGCTTCGGCGGCCCGCCGGGCGCAGAGATCAGTTGAGGGCGGCCTCCGGGCCGCCCTCAACCATGTTCCGGGGGACCGGCGTCCCGCTCCCTCTCATGCCGCGCCGAACAGCTCCGCGAGGTCGCGCTCCATGCCGAGGTGGGCCGACTCGGCGCCCGCGGGCACCGCCTCATAGGAGCGGGCGAGGAACCGCCGTACATCCGCGGTCCTCAACTGGACCATGGCGACGCCCTCGTCCGCGTGGAACTCCATCACCGTGCGGTCCGGGCCGGACGGCCGCACCCGCACATCGCCCCGCCCGGCCGGCACCCGCAGGCCCTCGTCGAGCAGCTCGCGGGCGAAGGCCCAGTCCACCGCCGAACCGTCCAGCGAGATCTCCGGCGGGAAGGACATCCGCACGGCCAGCGGATCGGCCGGCTGGTACTGCAGCACCGCGGGGACCGGGTGCGGGCCGGGGGCGGTGGCGATGAGGCGGACCTGGACGGCTTGGTCGATGACGGGATTCATCGCGCTGCTCCCTCACGGCTATCGGGACATGGGCAAAGGCTCGTCCAGTTAGACGCTGCGCCCGGCCCCGTCGTGCACGTGACGCGGGTGTGAGGTGTCTCACGTTGCGGCGGTGTCGGGCACGCCCGCTGCCGTGCACGGCAGCCACCGACGGCGCCTGCGGTCCTGGGCGGCGCCCCGGGCCCCGCCCCAACGGCCCGGCAGACCCCACGTGTTCCCGCGAGCAGCCGCTACCGCGGCCGCTGTCCCGGAAGGTGCTCGGCCCCCGGGTGCACCAGGAACTCGTCCAGGATTCCCGGGGCCGCCGCCGTGGCGAAGGCCGGGGCCCCGGTCGCCGGGAGGTCCGGGATGCGGTAGCCGTCCTCGCCCGCCGCGACCGCGGCGGTGAGCGTGACGAGACCGGCCCGGCGGGTGAACGGCGAGGTCGAGAACGTCCAGGCCGCGACGGCCTCGCGCTGCAGGGCGACGGTGTCACGGCTGAAGGTGCCCGAGCGGGCGACCAGATACGGGCCGTGCACCCCGTGTCCCAGATTGCGGTACGCGTCCCGGGCCAGCCACAGGGTCATCGCCGTGGTGAGCACCGCGTAGATCCAGGCGCAGTGCAGCAGGACGGGAGTGAACGCCAGGCCGAGGCCGGCGAGCACGGCGGTGCCCGGAAGGACCGCGAACAGCAGGCCACGCACCCGGCGTCGGCGCAGGGCGACCCGGGGGTGCGGTGTCAGTGCCGCCGGTGCGGTGCTTCCCGGGAAGGGTGAGCGCAGGGCGCCGCCCGCCACCCGCAGCGCATCGGCGCGCGGCGCCGGCGGCAGCAGCCCGCTGCGCTTGCGGTTCTCCTCGCGGTTGCCCAGACCGCCGGCCACCGCGCGCACCAGCGCGCCGCCGCCGGCCCGCAGCAGCAGCGGCTCCCGCAGCACCACCCCGCGCAGCCGGGCCCGTTCGATGGTGACCGCACGGGTGGTGAACAGCCCGCGGCGCACCCGCAGGGTGCGTGCGTCGGTCCACTCCAGGCAGTAGTTCCACCAGTTCTCGACGTACATGACCACGGCGCCGACCGAGCCGAGGGCGAGGACGGCGAGCAGCGCCGCCGGGATCGTCAGCCAGAGCGCACTGGCACCGAACTCGGTGAACGCCCGCTGGACGATGCCGAGTTTCCAGGGCTCGATGCCGATGCCGTCCAGCACCCGGTAGATCCCTCCGGCCACCACGAACACCCCGCCGACGACCCAGAAGGTCAGCGGGGCATAGCGCAGCCAGCGCCAGCTGATACGGGCCACCACCGGGTCGTTCGCGACCGCCTCGGCATCGGCGTACGCGAGCAGCTCGGTCCGCAGCCGCTCCGCCTCGGGGGCCGCGAGCGCCTCCAGCGACAGCTCGCTGCCACCGTCCCCCGAGCCCGCCGTACCCGCCCGCAGCACGGTGACGCCCAGCAGCCGGTGCACCGGTGTCGCGGTCAGGTCGACGGTGCGGATGCGGTGCAGCGGCACGCTGCGCAGCCGCCGGGTCAGCAGGCCGCTGCGCACGTCGAGGGTGGGGGAGCCCCCGCCCGGTCCGTCCACCGTGGTGATCCGGAACTCCGTACGGGCCCACCGGATCAGGCCGATCGTGGTGACGACCGCGAACGAGGCGGCGATGGCGGCGAGCGTGATCCAGGCCCGGGTGGTGATCCGGCCCCCGGTGGCCAGCGCCGTCAGCGCCAGCGAACCGAGGGGCGCCGCCATCCAGCCGCAGTGCACCAGCAGGGTGCGCGGATCGAGCCGCCGCCACGGCGTCCCCTCCAAGGGGGCGCCGGGTGCGGTGCCGAGCCCGGGGCCGGCGGAGGCGTCGGGGCGTATACCGGGCGTACCGGGTTCCCGTGGTGTGCTCATGCGGCATCACCCGGCACGTCCTGGGCGGCCTCACCGATCCGCCGGGACAGCTCCTCGGCGTCCGCGTCGGACAGTCCGGCGATCTTGATGTCGCCCGCGGTCGAGGCGGTGGTGACGGTCACCGTCGCCAGCCCGTACCGCCGCTGGAGCGGGCCGCGCACGGTGTCCACCGTCTGCACCCGGCTGAGCGGCGCGATCCGCCGCTTCTGCCAGAACCAGCCGCCCGCCGCGTAGACCGCCCGGCCGCCCAGTTCCCAGGCGTGCACCGCGTACCGCCACCGCGGCATCACCAGCAGATAGCCGAGGGCCGGCAGCACCAGCACGACCAGCAGCAACGGGCCCAGCCACGGCAGCGCACCCGGGAAGAAGAGCAGGGAGAGCACCGCCAGGGTGAGCGCGGTGAGCAGCATCGGTCCGCTGAGCGTCAGCAGTGCCTGCAGCGTCCACCAGCGGCGGGCCCGGGGATCGACACGGTGGCGGGGTGGTCGCAGCAGCGGGGCGGCGTGCTCGGGCATGAGGGGCACCGGTTTCCAAGTCAAGTGTATTGAGTAGCGGTACGTTATAACGGTACAAGCGACTTGTAAAAGCGGGCCGGGGTCGCGAAGTCGACCCCGCGCGCGAGAAACCGCGCCCCGCACGAGGGAGGTCATCCGTGCCCAAGAAGGTGGACCACGAAGCCCGGCGCCAGGAGATCTCCGAGGCGCTGTGGCGGATCGCCGGCACCCGTGGTCTGGACGGGGTGAGCCTGCGCGATGTCGCCGCGGAGGCCGGCATCTCGCTCGGCCGGTTGCAGCACTACTTCCGCACCAGGGACGAGATGCTGCTCTTCGCCCTCCGGCACATCAACCGGCTCGCCGGGGAGCGGATCAGGGAACGCATCGAGGCGCTGGCCGGGGAGCCGACGCCCCGTGAGGTGCTGCGGGCCTGTCTGTCGGGCATGCTGCCGCTGGACGACAGGAGCCGTGTCGGGCTGCTGGTCGGCGCCGCGTACTACGCCCGCGCCATCCATGACGAGGCGCTGCGCGGCGAGGCCAGGCACGGTATCCCCCAGCTCCGCGCCTTCTTCGCCGATCAGCTGCGGCGGGCCGCGGACCGCGGCGAACTGCCGCCGGAGCGCGCCACCCAGGACGAGGCGATGCTGCTGATCGGCGTGGCCGACGGGCTCGCCACCTATGTCCTGCTGGACGTGCACAGCCCCGAGACCGCACTGCGGCTGCTGGATCTGCACCTGGCGCAACTCTTCGGCACGGAGCGGCCGGCGGAGGCGGGGGAGCCGGTGAAGGCCGGTGCCGGGTCGGTGGAAGCCGGGTGAGGTGTGCGGCGGAAGACCGGGGCGGGGGCGGAGCCGGGTGACGGGAGCCGGGCGGTTCCGGCGCTGACGGTGTGGCTCAGGCCTCGCGCAGCAGGGCGGCGAGATCGGCCTCGACGTCCAGGTGCCGCGCCTCGTCGCCCTGCGCGACGAGCTCGTACGACCGCGTCAGAAAGGTCCTCAGTTCCCGTGTCTCGAACTGCACCACCGCCATGCCGCCCGCCGCGTGGAACTCCACCACCACGGCATCGGCGTCGTACGGCCAGATCTGCACGTCCCCCGCACCGGCGGGCTCACGGAGCCCCTCCTCCAGCAGTTCGCGCCCGAACGTCCAGGTCACCTCCGCGCCGTCCAGCGACGCGGCCGGCGGAAAGACCAGCCGCACCGCGAACGGGTCGGTGCGGTCGTAACGCAGGCTCGCCGGAATCACCTGCGACCGGGGAACGGTCGCGATGAGACGGGCCTGAACGGCTTGTTCGATGACGCTGGACATCGCCGGCTCCCTTGCATGCGGTGGGTGCGGTTCATTGAGGCTTCGACTAGTAAGACGCACGGGCCATCGCGCCAGGTGCATTGGATTCCTACGTGACCTGCATCACGGGCCTTTGAATGTACGTATATGCCCTCTTTGCTGGGGCTCCGGAGTGCGGGATCGGCGCTCGGAGCCTCGAAGTGACCGCCCGTCAGGCGTGTGGGGCGGTGACGGCCGCACCGCGGTCGCCACCGAGGGCGCATCAGAGGATGCGGGCAGTGACGGGTGAGGGGCCCGGTGGTGAGGGGCGGTGGTCTGGACGGCGCGGTCGGGCTGGGCTAGCTTCCAGCCCACAACCGGAGCGGGGTGGGGCGAAATGCAGCGCATGGGGCGTTTGTTGTGTACGGGGTCGGACCGGGGGGCGGACGGGAGGCCGCGAACTCGCAGCGCCGGACACCGGGCGGCCCTCACGGCCGGTGCCGCGGCCCTCGCCATGATGGCGGCCGGCCCCGCCGCCGCGGCCCGTCCGGCGGACACCCCCAGGGACGCGGCCTCCTCCACCGCCCCCTCCGTCTCGTCCTACGCGAGGACGCCCGCTCCGCTGTCGGCGGCCGCACTCACCACCCCGCACGCCGGCTGGCGGCTCAAGGACAGCGGCAGCACCGCCCGCTTCCGCGGTCTGGCGGCGGTCAGCCGTACGACCGCCTGGGCCGCGGGCACCGCCGGCACCGTGCTGCGCACCCGCGACGGCGGCAAGCACTGGAGCGACATCTCCCCACCCGGCGCCGGGGCACTGGAGTTCCGCGACATCGAGGCGTTCGACGCCCGCCGCGCCGTCGTCCTCGCGATCGGGGAGGGCGCGGCCTCCCGGGTCTTCCGCACCGACGACGCGGGCGCCACCTGGACCGAGAGCTTCCGCAACCCCGACCCCCGTGCCTTCTACGACTGCCTGACCTTCTTCGACCGCCGGCACGGCATCGCGCTCAGCGACCCCGTGGACGGCAGGTACCGCATCCTGTCCACCGCGGACGGCGGCCGCAGATGGCGGGTGCTGCCGTCGGACGGCATGCCGCCGGCCCAGCAGGGCGAGGCCGCCTTCGCCGCCAGTGGCCAGTGCCTGGTCTCCTCCGGCAGCCGGGACGCCTGGATCGCGACCGGCGGCGCGGCCACCGCCCGCGTCCTGCACACCGCCGACCGCGGGCGCACCTGGTCGGTCAGCGACACCCCGGTCCCCGCGGGCGACCCGGCGCGCGGCGTCTTCGCGCTCGCCGTCCGCGACCGCGCCCACGCCCTCGCGGTCGGCGGCGACTACCGCCCCGACCAGCCCTCACCCCGTGCCGCCGCGGTCAGCCACGACGCCGGCGCCAGCTGGACGCCGGCCACCGCACCCCCGAAGGCGTACCGCTCCGGCGCCGTCTGGCTCCCGCACTCCCGCCACCTCGCCCTCGCGGTCGGCCCGTCCGGCAGCGATCTGACCCTCGACGGCGGCCGTACCTGGCGCACCTTCGACAACGGTTCGTACGACACCGTCGACTGCGCCCCCGACCTGGGCTGCTGGGCCGCGGGCGAACGGGGCCGGATCGCCCGGCTGGAACCGTGACAGCGGGCGGGACGCGGGGCCTTGCGCGGGGACGTACGGGGTCTCGGGCCGGGCCGGCCGGCCGGACGAGGCGGGCCCGCCGCTCCTGCTCGCGCCCGCTGCCTCTGCTCGCGCCCGGCGCTCCTGCCGGGGGTCACTCCCGTCGGGCGTCCGTCGCTCCTGCCCGGGGGCGCTCGTCGGCGGCCGCCGCCTCACTCCAGCAGGCTGCCGAGCCGCCCCTCCAGCACCACCAGCAACTCGCCCAGCGCCGTGGAGAGTTCCTCCTGCCGCTGCGCGCCGATGCCGTCGAGCAGCGACGCCTCGTACCGGAGCTGTTCGGGCAGCAGCCGGTCGATGGTGTCGCGCCCCTCGTCGGACAGTGAGAGGTGGCTGACGCGGCGGTCGCGTTCGTCGGGGCGGCGGACGATCAGCCCCCGCTCCTCCAGCTGACGCACCCGCTTGGTGACCGCGGCACCGGAGGCGAAGGTCTCGCGGGCCACCCGTCCGGGGGTCAGCTCGCGGTCCATCCGGCGCAAGGTGCCGAGGATGTCGAACTCGGGACGGGTGAGTCCGGCCGTCCTCAGGGGCGCGTCGGCCGCCTGCTGCAGCAGCGCGGAACAGCGGTTGAGCCGTCCGATCACCGCCATCGGGCCGGTGTCCAGCCCGGGGTGCACCTGCTGCCACTGGCGCAGCACCCCCGCGACGATGTCCTCGGTCACCCGCACTCTCCTCTCGACCATGCCGTACGCCGTCAATTGTGCCTGCGTACGGCGCAGGGCGGGCGCACGGGTCAGGCGGCGAGTGCCGGCGCCGAGAGCCGCCGGACGAGACCGGCCAGCGCCTGGTGGCCCCGCTGTTCGGCGTGGGCGATCCGCTCCTGAGGCAGGGCCGGCTGCCACCACTCACCGGCCGCGACCTCCACCGCCTCCCGGAGTTCCAGCAGACCACCCGCCAGCCGGTCACGGGCCCAGCCGGCTTCCCGGGCCTCGTCGGCGCCCGCCGTGAGCAGCCGGACCGCGTCGGCCTCCGCGGCCGTGACCCGCCCCAGGGCGGCCTCGATCCGGTCCGCGGCACGCCGGTTGGTGACCAGGACACAGCAGACCAGGCCCACGACCGCCCCCACCACGGTGTCGGTCCAGCGGTCGGCGATCAGCGTCCCCGCCGGCACCTGACTGCCGAACTGGGTCAGCAGCAGTGCCATCGGGGTGACACACACCGAACCGAGCCAGTAGTTGCGGGTGATACCGGCCTCCGCGCCGAACTGGCAGGCCAGCGCGATCGCGATCATCGCGAGCGGTCCGCCGTGCATCAGCGGCAGCAGTGCGGTGTAGAGGAGCAGCCCGAGCAGATTGCCGAGGGTGCGCTGCAGCGCCCGCTGCCAGGAGAGCGTGGTGTTGGCCTGGTAGATGGAGGCCGCGGTCACCACGGCCCAGTACGGGTGCCCCACTCCGACGGCCATCGACGCCCAGCCCGCCAGTACACACCCGGCGGTGACCCGTACCCCGATGGGCAGCAGCGGCGACCCGGGCGCCAGCCGGGTGAGCACCGCCCGCACCCCACGTGGCTGACCGGGCGCGGGCCGCCGCCCCGGCGTCTGCGCGGCGACACCCGCCAACTTCCCGGCCAGCGCCGCGGACACCGCGACCTCGGGTACCGCCCGCCCGCCGCGCAGTTCACGCGCCCAGCTCCCCAGCCGGTCGGCCTCGGCCCCGGTGCACCGGACGTCGTGCGGTCCGGCCCCCACGCACACCTCGTCGGCGTGCTCCGTACCCCCCAAGGCCGACTCGGCGCGCACCAGCAGCCGTTCGAGGCCCGACCGCGCCGCGGCCTTGGCCGGGTTGGCGACCGGGACCAGGAACAGCGTGTGCCAGGCGGCGTTCACCGCGGCCGCGGCGGCATGACGGGCGTGCGCCACCCCGGCCGGCTCCCCGCCGCCGGCGCCCGCTTCCGTACGCAGCAGCCCCGCGGCCGCCTCCAGCGCGCGGGCGACCGCGATCCGCTCCGGTCCCTGCGGCCGTAGCAGCGCCGGGGCCATACAGACCAGCCAGGCGAACCCTCCGGCGCCGAGCGCGAGAGCCAGGTGCGGGGGCACCTGTCCGAGGTGCTGCGGCACGAAGAACGCCGACGCGGTGATGAAGGTCAGGATGACGTTGCCCGGCGGGCCGATGCGCGTCGCGTCACAGACCACCTTGTGGACCGCGGCGACCAGCGAGGCGCCCACGACGAGCAGGGCGGTCGAGGTGATCAGCGAGGCGGCGGTCAGCGCGACACCGAGGCTCGCGACCATGCCGAGCACCACCCACAGCAGGGTGCGGGCGCGGGCGGCGTACGGCAGTCCGTGCGCGTACAGGGCGCACATCGCCCCGGCCGAGGTGTACAGGATCAGGTCCAGCCGCCCCAGCGCGTACAGCGTGAGGTCGGGGATCGCCAGGGCCGCCACCGCGCTGAGCGCCGGTTTGTGCCAGATGTCGACGGGACGCCGCAGCCGCACGGCGCTCCGGACCGGCAGGGGCCGGACCCGCACCGCGCTCCCCGGAACGCCGCCCGCACTCTTTCCGGACGGCTTGACATGCTTCCCCATGAGAAGAAGGTTAGCAGGTGTTTTACCCGTGAAATATTTACCCCGCGTGTGAGGAGGCACGGGGAGGGGCGAGCTGGGCGACGGGCGGGAGAAGAGCGAGCGACGGGTGGTCGACCAGCCGGGTGGCGTGGAGGGTGACAATGGCCGGGTGCCAGCCGCCAAGAAGAAGACGACGACCGCCGGCGCTTCGCCCGAGCGTCGCCGCGAACTGCTCACCATCGCGGCGGAGGTCTTCGCCGCGCACGGCTACAACGCCACCACCGTCCGCCGCATCGCGGACGAAGCCGGCATGCTCGCGGGCAGCCTCTACTACCACTTCGACTCGAAGGAATCGATGCTGGACGAGATCCTGTCCAGCTTCCTGGCCGAGCTCTGGGACGGCTATGACGCCGTACTCGCCGCCGGCCTCGGCCCCAGGGAGACCATCGAGGCCCTGGTCACCGAGTCCTTCCGGGAGATCGACCGGCACCGCGCCGCCGTCGCCATCTACCAGAAGGAGTCCAAGCACCTCGCCGCACAGCCGCGCTTCGGGTATCTCGCCGACTCCCAGCAGAAGTTCAAGACGGCGTGGCTGGGAACCCTGGAACGCGGTGTGGCCGACGGGGTGTTCCGCGCGGACCTCGACATCCGGCTCACCTACCGCTTCGTCCGCGACACCGTCTGGGTGGCGGCGAGCTGGTACCGGCCGGGCGGGCAGCACAGTCCCGAGGAGATCGCCCGCCAGTACCTCTCGATGGTGCTGGACGGCGTCGCCGTGCGCGCCTGACCCCCGGCCGCCGTGCCCGGCGTCCGGAGGTGTGGCGGCTCAGCAGGAAACGTTCTTCACGTACAGCGCCCGCGGCGCCGCGGTGGTGCCGTACCGCACGTTCTTGGTCACGCCCTTGGGGAGGCGGCCGCGCGGGTCGGGGCGATGCGGAACGACGATGGTGAAGCACGAGGTCCGCTGCGTGCACAGATTCGTCAGGCGGACATAGCGCTGATGGCCCTTGCTGAAGTACTTCTGCACCCTGACGCACTGCGGCCCCTGGCCGGCGGCGGCCGCGTCCGAGGCGGTGGCCAGGGTCAGTGAGGCGCTGCACGCGACGGTGGCGAGCGCTATGGCCATGATCTTCCGCACGTGATCTCCCCCGTTGAAAGCAGTGGAACTTGCTTGCGAACCCCTACCGTGTTCGCACGTTCGTTCCTCATTGTCCACACCGGCCCCATGGAAATCAGCCCCGGGTTCCACACGGGGACACAAGCGGGACATAAGCGCGACAGTTTCGGAACGGGCCGGGCCCGCCCCGCTACAACTCGTCGATCCGCAGATAGTCCAGCGCGCGCCGGGTCAGCTCCGCCACGTCCTCCGGTTCGTCCTGCCAGGCCCAGTGCTCCATGGCCACGCTGATCGCGTCGAGCAGCGCGCAGGCCAGCAGCCGCACCTCCATGCTGTTCTCCGGTGCGCCCTTGCGCGCCGCGAGCACCGGCACCAGCTGGTCCTGCATCTCCCGCCCCGCCGCGAGCCACCGCATCCGAATGGCCGGAACGGTGCCCATCACCCGGACCAGTCGGCGGGCCTGCTCGGGGTCCGCGAGCCGCCGGGCCGACGTCGACGAGGTGAAGGACGCCGCCACGGCACTGCTCAGCGGTTCGCCGACCGGCCGCCCGACCAGCTCCTCGACGAGCACACCGACGCTGGACGTCATGACGGGCGTCAGCGCGTCCTCCTTCGCCGCGCAGTAGCGGTAGAAGGTGCGCAGCGAGATGCCGGCCGCCGACGCGATGTCCTCAACGGTCGTCGCCTCGTACCCCTGGTCCGAGAACAGCGCCGCCGCGCTCTCCGCGATCTCCATCCGGGTCTCCTGCCGCCGCCGCTCGGTCAACGTTGGTCTGCCTCGCGCTGCGGTCATCCGCCTCTCCTTCTCCCTCTCCCGGTCATGTGGGCGTCGCGTTCTCCCGGGGGCGATATTTTGTCATGGGCTGGCTTATTGGCACGTCGTGTCAGAAAAGCGTATGGTGGCGCTGGGGGGTGGCTGGTCGGTTGGCTTCGACTGGCCGACTGGTTGGGCCCGCTGGGGTTGCTTGAGCCGTGGGGTCTGGCTTGGTCTTTTGTTCATCGCGACCCGTGCCGCGGTCCCGGCCCTCACGTAACGGGGGTTTGCCCGCAGCCCCGCCATCGACTCGACGTGCGCCACGGTCGGTGCCGACCAGCACCGGCCGGTGGTGACTGGCAAGCACTGATCAGCGCTGGTCGGCACCGACGAGCAACACCTGGTTGCGGCACGGAGGCCAATGCCTGGCGCCGGTACGGAAGGCGACACACCGACGCCGGTACCGAGCAACACCCGGCGCCAGCACGGAAAGCGACGCCCGGCCGGCATCCGGCGGGGGTACGGAGCCAGCGTTGGAGGCGAGGCGAGGACGGGGCGAGGACGGGGCGACGGGTGGGGGACGGGCCGCGTGGGGGAGAGGCGGAGTGGGGGCGAGATCCGGGACGAGGGTCAGGGGCCGGGGTCGGGTCCCAAGGCGACGGGGACGGGGCCGAGCCGTGGCCAGGGCCGGATCGCGGGCCGAGGCGGTGCAGGGGCCGGACTGGAACGGGGCTTGGGCTGGGGCTTGGGCTCGGGGCAGGGCTGGGCCGTAACCGGGGCTTCGGCCGGGGACCCGGGTCCTGCCGGGGCCAGGGCCGGAGTAAGGCCGGGACCAGGGGGAGAGCTGGGGGCAGGCCGGAGCCGGACCTAGAACCCGGGGCCCTGGGCCTGGGCTGAGGTCAGGGGCCGGGCAGGGCCAGGGGCAACGCCGAGAGCCATGGGGAGGGGAATCAGGGGCAAGGCCGGGACAGGTGTCAGGGCCAGGGCGTGCGTTCAGGGCCAAGCCCGGCACCACGGTCAGGGGTAGGGCCAGGGCCAGCCCCCGAGGGTCCGGGCCCAGGGCAGAGGCCAGGGCCAGTCCCTGAGGGTCAGAGCCCGGGCCAGGGGTGGGGCCAGTAGCAGCGTCAGGAACAGGGCCAGCCCGAGAACCAAGTCTGGGCCGAAAACAGGTCCCGGGCGAGGAGCAGGCCTGGGCCGGAACCAGGTTCCGGGCGAGTGCCGGAGCCAAGGCCGGGAGCAGAAGAACCAAGGCCAGAACCAAAGCCAGGGCCAAGGCCGGCCCAGGCAGGGCCAAGGTCAGAACCACCAGAGCGCAGCCAGAGTCAGAACGTGTCAGTGAAGGAGTCGAGCATGTCCACGCCGGAGCACCAGCCCCGTACCTACCTCGTCACCGGAGCCGCCTCCGGCATAGGCAGGGCCACCACCGCCTACCTCCGCGCCCAGGGGCACCGTGTCATCGGCGCCGATCTCGCGGGCACCGACATTTCCGCGGACCTCGCCACCCCCGAGGGCCGTACGCAACTGGTGGACCGCGCCCGTGAGTTGACCGGCGGCCGACTCGACGCCGTGATCGCCGGAGCAGGCCTCGCCCACTTCGACCCGCGTACCGTCCAGGTCAACTACTTCGGCGCCGTCGCCACCCTCGAAGGACTGCGCCCGCTGCTCGCCGCCGGTACGGACCCGCGCGCCGTGCTGATTTCATCCGTCGCCTCGATCCACCCGGCCGACCAGGCCATCGTCGACGCGGCGCTCGCCGGCGACGAGGAGGCAGCCGTCGCCGCGGCCCAGGCAGCCATCGACCGGGGCGAGGGATATGCCATCTACGGTGCGTCCAAGCAGGCGGTCACCCGCTGGCTCCGCCGCACGGCGGTCTCCGACGACTGGGCCGCCGCCGGTATCCCCCTCAACGCCGCGGCCCCCGGCACGACCGTGACCCCCATGACCGAGCCCATGCTCGCCGACCCCGAGATCCGTAAGGTCGTCGACACGAGCGTCCCCATGCCCCTGCACGGCCACGCCCGCCCCGAACAGGTCGCCCCGCTGCTCGCCTGGCTGACCTCCCCCGAGAACACCCATGTCACCGGCCAGATCGTCTTCGTCGACGGCGGCGCCGACGCCGCCCTACGGGGAGACGAGGTCTGGTAGCCCCTCCGGCACCCCGGGAGGGGACGGGGCCTCTGGCGCCACGCCCCTTCCCCCCCGGCCACAAGGGGCTTGGGCAGCGCAGCCCCGCCATGTGGCTGTGGCGCACCTCGGGAATCCCACCGCAGGCCTCACGTCAGGCGCGCCCACCGCAAGCCTCACTGAGGAAGCCCAACCGCAGGCCTTACTTGAGGCAGCTCATCACGGGCCGCACCCGACGATGCCCATCACTGGACTCACCCGACGCGCCGCACTCACCGCACTCACCGGACCCACCGGACTCACCGGGGACGCCCGTTACAGGGCGTACGCGAGAGGCCCGGTCTGCGGTGCACCCGAGGCCACCCCGCCGTACGGCGCATGTGAGGAAGCCCCACCGGCCACGTTTCCCAGGCAACGGCGCCCAGCGTCTCGCCTCCGCCGCCCAGCGTCTCGCCTCCGCCGCCCGCCGTCCGCCGTCCGCCGTCCGTCATGTCGCCTGTCTCGTCGTCCATCGTCCGCCGCGCATATTGTGGTCTGTCCCGCCAGCGCCTCACTCGCCGGCCGACGTGCGGGCCGTCACCACTTTCAGCCCTCGGTCCGCGAACTCGCGGCGGGTTGCCTCCTTCGTTCCGTTGTCCGTGATGAAGGTGTCAAAGACATCCGCGTCGCCGACCCGGGCGAAGCAGCGCTCGCCGATCTTCGACGAGTCCGCGACGACCACGGCGCGCCGGGCACGCTCGGCCATGAGGCGGTTGACCCGGGCCTCCGCCTCGTCGTGCACCGTGGCTCCCATCATCGGGTCCATACCGTTGGCCCCGATGAACGCGATGTCGATGGAGATCTGCTGGAGCACCAACTCGCTGAAGGGTCCGACGAGTTCGAACGACCGTGAGTGTGCGACCCCGCCGGTGAGCACGATCTTGATCTGCGGCCGCACGGCCAGCTCGTTGGCGATGTTGAGGGAGTTGGTGACGATCGTCAGATGCGGCTGCGGGCCGGCCTCCGCGAAATCCGGGCGGGTGGCGAGCACCCGGGCGATCGCCGTGGTCGTCGTGCCCCCGCTCAGCCCGACCACATCCCCCCGCTCGACCAGCTTCGCCGCGGCCTTCGCCACTGCCTCCTTCTCCGCCGACCGGTGCGCGTGCTTGTAGCGGATCGGCAGGTCGTACGCCACCGAACTGAGCACCGCCCCGCCCCGGGTACGGGTCAGCAGCTGCTGCTCGGCCAGGGCGTCCATGTCGCGCCGCATCGTGGCGGCGGACACCTCCAGCGCGGTCGCCGCCTCCTCGACGTCCACCCGGCCGCGGTCCCCGAGCAGCTCGAGCAGTGCGTTCATCCGTTCATGGCGCTTCATGGCGTGAGCCTAATTCGTCTCGGCACCTCACGGTGACGCGCGGTGGGTACCCCGGTGGCCACCCCCGTCCCGGTGTGCGCGGCAGCCCCGACAGTCCCGGCGGCCCCGGGCGGGACGTCAAGCAGGTGCCGCCGTGGGAGCTTGCCGTGACGTGTGGCCGGGGGCGGTCGTCATGTCCGCCGGCTCAGCCCCGGGCAGTCGCCTGGGCCGCGTACTGGCCCGGAACCGTCGTCGGAGTACCCAGCACCTCCAGCAGCCTCGCCGCCTCCCCGGCCACCGCCTCCCGAGCCGGCTTCATGTACTTGCGGGAGTCGACGAGCGAGGGATCGGCGCCCAGCGTCTGCCGTATCGAGCGGGTGAAGACGGAGACCAGATGAGTGGAGATGTTGATCTTCGTCATTCCGGCCGCGATGGCACGGCGCAGCTCTTCGTCCGGCACACCCGAGGAACCGTGCAGGACCAGCGGTACCGGCAGCGTGCTGCGCAGCGCCGTGATGAGGTCCTTGTCCAGCACGGCCGTGCGTTCGTGCATCGCATGGGAGGAGCCGACGGCAACGGCGAGGGCGTCCACGCCTGTCGCGCGGACGAACGCCAGGGCTTCGTCCGGGTCCGTGCGCACCCCGGGGGCATGGACCCCGTCCTTGCCGCCGACCTCGCCGAGTTCGGCCTCGACATAGGCGCCGTGGTCATGGCACCAGGTGGTCAGCTCGGCGGTGGTGGCGACGTTCTCCTCGTACGGAAGGGCGGAGGCGTCCACCATGACGGAGCCCACCCCGGCGGTGACGCCCCGACGGACGAGGTCCGCATCGGTGATGTGGTCGAGGTGGACGGCGATCCGGGCCGTGGACTCCTCGGCGAGGGCGAGTGTGGCGCGGGTGAGGGGCAGCAGGCTGCCGTGATAGCGGATGCAGTTCTCGCTGATCTGAAGGATCAGGGGGACACCCGTGCGCTCGGCGGCGGTGACGAGCGCCTCGGCGGTTTCCAGGTGGATGACGTTGAAGGCCGCGGCACCGGCCTGCGTCTCACGCGCGGCTTCGACGATGGATGAGGTCGGAACGAGTGGCATGGTTGCCGGCTCCCTTCTCCCTTACGGGCAGGGCGGGTTGAGCGGGGAAGGTGGGTGGTTACGAGGCGGCCGGCGTCTCGAGCATCACCGAACGGGTCAGGCTCCGCGGGTTGTCCGGGTCCAGCCCACGGGCGCGGGCCCGCTCCAGCGCCACCCGCTGGACCAGCACCAGATCGGCCAGCGGATCGCGCGCATGCCGCACAAAGCGCGCACCGGTCCGCACCACATCGGATTCCAGCCCGTCCGGTGCCTGACCGAACAGCCAGGTCACCCGGCCCGGTGCGGCTATCGCGATCGGACCGTGGCGGTACTCCATCGCGGGATAGGACTCCGTCCAACTCTGCGAGGCCTCCCGCATCTTGAGCGCCGCCTCGTTGGCCAGACCGAAGGTCCACCCGGAGCCGAGGAAGGAGAACTGCTCGGCGTCCACCCACTCCTTCTCCACCGGCGCGGCCAGCGCCTCCTCCGCGTCGGTCACCGCCCGGGAGACGTCCTCGCCCAGATGCGCGCGCAGCAGTGTCAGCGCCGTCGTCGCGAAACGGGTCTGCACCACCGACTTCTCGTCGGCGAACGGCAGCGCGATCGTCTCGTCGGAGAGCGCCACCGCGGGTGTCCCGGGGTCACCGATGATCGTCACCGTCGGGATGCGCCCCTTGACGGCGTCGAGCACCCGCAGCACCTCGGTCGTGGTGCCGGACCGGGTGATAGCCACCACCGCGTCATAGCCGCGGTCGCTCCCGAGGAACGCCTCGGACGCGGCGAACGGATCTGTCACCCCCTGTCCGGCGGCCTCGCGGAGTGCCGCATACGACTGGGCCATGAACCACGAGGTGCCGCAGCCGACGACGGCCACCCGCTGTCCGGCCCTCGGCAGTGGCCCCGCCGCCGCCCCGATCCGTGCGGCCTGCCGCCAGGTCTCCGGCTGACTGCACAGCTCCTGCTCCATGTACGAGGTCTCGCTCATGGCCCACCCTCCCGTGATGTGGCAATCGGATGCATGAAACTGCAAAATTCTGCTTCGTTGCAATCGACTGTACGCAGAATCCCGGCCGCGATCCATCCCTCGTACGAGTGGATGCGCCAGAGAGGAGCGGCGGGGGTACGGCCCTGGATGCCTCTCTGGGCGCAGCGGAGGTGGGGTGGGAGGGGGCGGAGGAGTGCTTGGGGCCGCGCGAAGGAAAGTGTTGACAGCTGCGTGAAAGGAGTCGAATACTCGCAAGATCAGTCATGCAGACCCGTCATGCAGCACGGCCCGCTCCGCCGCACAGAGGACTTCGCATGTCCATTGCCACGCTCTCGGCGACGCCTCCGCCGTCGTCACCCAAGACCGCGCACCGCACCGGCCGGATGTTCGCGCTCACCGGCGCCGTCGTCGGCGTCATCTACGGCTACGACACCGGCAGCATCTCCGGCGCCCTGGTGTTCCTGAGCAAGGACTTCCACCTCACCGAGGCCGAAAAGGGCCTGGTCAACAGCATTTTGGTGCTCGGCTCCATCGTTGGCGCGCTGATCGGCGGCAAGCTCGCAGACGCTCTGGGCCGTAAGACCGCGATGCTGATCGTCGCCGCCTCGTACGCCGTTTTCGTCGCCCTCTCCGCGGTCGCGCCCAACGTCGTCGTGCTGGACACCGTCCGCTTCCTGCTCGGCATCGCCATCGGCATCTCGATCGTCGCCGCCCCGCTCTATGTCGCCGAATCGACCCCGGCACGTATCCGCGGAGCCTCCGTCGCCGCCTATCAAGTGGCCACGGTCGCGGGCATCGTCCTCACGTACTTCGTCAACTGGGGCCTGTCCGACGGCGGGCACTGGCGCTGGATGCTCGGCCTGTCCGCGCTCCCGGCCGCCCTCGTGCTGATCCCGCTGCTCCGGCTGCCGGACACCCCGCGCTGGTACGTCCTCAAGGGGCGTACGGAACGAGCCGTCGAGGTCATGGCCCTGACCGACCCCGACGTCGACCCGCGCGCGGAGGTCACGGCGGTTCAGGCCGCGCTCGCCGAGGAGAGCGGCGGATCGGCGCGCTCCCTGCTGCGCAAGCCCTTCGCCCGCGCCGCGGTCTTCGTCGTCGGCCTCGGGTTCTTCTGCCAGATCACCGGCATCAACGCCGTGACCTACTACAGCCCGCAGATCTTCGAGGAGATGGGGTTCACCGGCGACGGCCAGAACTTCCTGCTGCCGTCCTTCGTCCAGCTCGCCTCGCTGGCCGCGACGGTGCTGGCCATCCTCATCATCGACCGGCTCGGCCGCCGGGTGGTGCTGCTCGGCGGCATCGGCACGATGGTCGCCATGCTCGCCGTCCTGACGGCGGTCTTCGGCACGGGCGAGCTGCGGGGCGCGACGACCTGGGTGGGGTTCGCCGCGATCCTCCTGTTCACCGCGGCCTTCAACTTCGGCTTCGGATCACTGATCTGGGTCTATGCGAGCGAGGCGTTCCCCGCCCAGCTGCGCTCGACCGGCGCCTCGGTGATGCTCACCGCGGACCTGGTCGCCAATCTTCTGATCGCCCAGTTCTTCCCCTCCCTGATGGCCTGGGCGGGCGCGGCCCCGACCTTCGCGGGCCTCGGCGTCCTCGCCCTCGCCGCCCTGGTCTTCGCCTCCGTCACCGCACCCGAGACCAAGGGGCGCCAGCTGGAGGAGATCCAGGACTACTGGCGCAACGGGGGACGCTGGCCCGCACCGCCGGCGCCCACCTCCGCGAGCTCCGGCTCGCCCGACACGTCGGGGGCGTCTCCGACCACGACTTCGTAGCGGAGGCACGGACCCCGGAGTGACGGCGCCTCAGGAGGGCAGCTGCTCCTGGTACTGCTCCAGTGCCGGGGCGGTCGTCGTCGCCACGAACTCCGTGATCCGGTACTCACACACCCCGGCACGTGTGAAGGGGTCCTCGGAAACGATCCGCTCCACGGTGGCACGGTCCATCCCGGCGGCGAGAATCACGCCACCGTCCCGGGGAACCTTGCGGCCGGCGGCGAGGAAGTGCCCGGCGGCGTACTCCTTCTGCAGCCACTCCACATGCGGCTGCAGAACGGCGTCGACGCGTTCGAGGGGCGCGGTATAAGTCAGTTCCAGTACGAACACAGCTGCAAATATAGAGCAGGTGCCGGGCGGGGCCGTGGCGTCGTCCCGCGCGAGGAGTGCGCAGGCCAGGGCGCGTACGGAAGTGCCCGGCAGCTGATGGTTCGGCGGGAGGCCGGCGGCGGGAGCCGACGTCACGCCGCCGGCAGATCCGGGCGGCGCCGGCCGTGCCGCGTCGCGCTCTCGTAGGCATGCCCCGCCTGGAGGACGGCGAGGTCGGCGCGTGGCGCACCGATGAACTGCAGCCCCACGGGGAGACCGCCCGGGGTGAATCCCGCGGGGACCGAAAGGGCGGGCACCCCGAGCACCGAGATGAGGTAGGCGGACCGCATCCAGTCCAGATAGTCCTGTGTCGGCTGCCCCGCGACCTCCTGCGGGTACTCCAGCTCCGCGTCGAACGGCGTGACCTGACTGACCGGCGCGAGGAGCAGGTCGTACCGGGAGAAGAAGTCCAGCATGCCGAGGTACAGCCGGCTGCGGGCCGTGGTGGCCGTGTGGAGGTCGGCCGTGGTCAGCCGGCGGCCCTGTTCGATGTTCCGGACGATGCTGGGTTTGAGGGCCTGCCGGTCGGCGTCGAGCAGGCCGCCGAGGGCGAGGTCGAAGCGGTGTGCCCGCAGCGTACGGAAGGCCTCGTCGGCGCCGGTGAGGTCCGGGCAGGCGGTGTCGACACGGCAGCCGAGTTCCTCCAGGACCCCCAACTGGGGCTCCAGAACGGCGAGTACATCCGGGTCGGCCGGCGCGAATCCTCCCAGGTCGGGCGCCCAGGCGACACGCAGCCCCCGCAGGTCACGGTTGAGCGGCACCCGGAACGCCGCTCCCGGGGTCTCCAGACCGAAGGGGCAGCGCGGGTCCGGACCGGCCATCGCCGACAGCAGCAGCGCGGTGTCGGCGACGGTCCGCCCCATGGGGCCAGGGACCGACAGGGTGTCCCAGAGGTCGGCGCCGGGAGGCGAGGGGACGCGGCCCGGCGTCGGACGCAGCCCGACCACGTTGCAGAAGGAGGCGGGGTTGCGCAGTGAACCACCCATGTCGCTGCCGTCGGCGAGGGGCTGCATCCCGGAGGCCAGCGCCGCGGCGGCGCCGCCACTGCTGCCGCCCGCCGAACGTGTGAGGTCGTACGGGTTGCGGGTGGTGCCGAAGACCGGGTTGAAGGTGTGCGAACCGGCGGCGAACTCCGGCACGTTGGTCTTGCCGAGCCGGATGGCGCCCGCCCGCTGCAGCCGGTCCACCAGCAGATCGTCCTCGTCCGGGACGTGCTCGGCGAAGAGCGGCGAGCCGTGGGTGGTGCGCATGCCGCGGGTGAGACGGGTGTCCTTGAACGCGATCGGCAGCCCGTGGAGGGGCGGGACGGCGGAGTCCCGGACGAGTCGCTCGTCGGCGCGTGCGGCCGCGGCCAGGGCGCCGTCGGGGTCGAGGGTGACGAGGGCGTTGACGGCCGGGTTGGTCCGGTCGATGCGGTCCAGATGGGCCTGTACGACCTCTCTGGCGGAGAGTTCGCGACGGCGCAGCCGGGCGGCGAGGTCGAGGGCGTCGAGCTGGTGGAGTGCGTCGGGCATCAAGGACCCTCCAGGGGCGTCGGGGACGCGGGCACAGTCCGCGCGGTCGGGGACTCGATCACCGGTTCGGTAGCGTTGCGGGCACCATGGACACTCCCGGAATGATCTCCTGCGACGACGAACTGCGGAACTGGCCGGCCGACGAAGAGCGGGCGCGTGCGGTGCAGGACCGGCTGCGGCCCCGTGTACGGCTCGACGAAGCAGGCCCGGAACCGGGGTTCGAGGGCACCGTGGTCGGGGTGGACGTCGCCTACGACGACGAACGGAATGTGGTCGCCGCCGCCGCGGTCGCCCTGGACTCCCGCACCCGCGCCGTCGTGGACCGCGCCACCGCCGTCGGCCAGGTCTCCTTCCCGTACGTCCCCGGCCTGCTCGCCTTCCGTGAGATCCCCACCGTGCTCGACGCGCTCGGCCGCCTCGCCCGCACTCCCGGCCTCGTGGTCTGCGACGGCTACGGGCTGGCGCACCCGCGCCGCTTCGGGCTCGCCAGCCACCTGGGGGTGCTGACCGGGCTGCCCACCATCGGCGTCGCCAAGAACCCCTTCACCTTCCGGTACGCGCCTCCTGGACCGGACCGCGGCGCCACCTCGCCGCTTCTGGACGGGGCCGAGGAGGTGGGACGTGCGCTGCGGACCCAGAAGGGCATTAAGCCGGTCTTCGTCTCCGTGGGGCACCGCACCGGCCTCGACCGGGCCTGTGCGCAGACCCTCCATCTGGCGCCGGACTACCGTCTTCCGGAGACGACCCGGGCCGCCGACGCCCTGTGCCGGCGGGCGCTCGCCGAGGCCTGACGGCCGGACCCGGGCGCTCCCGGGACTATGCCCGGACGACGCCGAACGCGATGCCCGCCTCCTGGAGGCGGGTCCTCAACGCGTCCCCCATGGCCACCGCCGTGGTCACCTGACCCGCGGTCTCCGGCAGCTCGTCGAAGGCCAGGCTGAGCGCCGATTCGGCGAGCATCTTCGCCGTCTCCTCATAGCCGGGGTCGCCGCCCGATACCTCGGTGATCAGACGCGTGTCGCCTCCGGAGGCGACGAAGCGCACCTTGAACCAGCTGTTCGCCCGGCGCTCGGGGCTCGGCCCGTCGCCCGGCTCCAGACGCCCCGACAGCCAGCGCCGCGCGGGCGGTACCTGGGCGAGCGCACACAGCGCCCCCGCCCCCAACGCCCCGCCCCCAACGCCCCGCCGACGGCGACCGGCAGCCGCCGCACCCCCGCGTAGTGGCGATAGCGGAAGTCGGGCCCGTAACGGTCCAGCGCGGCGGCCGAGCGGGCGACGATCTGCGGGTCGAGGGTCGGCAGCGGCACACCCCAGGTGCGTGTCTCGCCGCTCCGTACGGGCGGGCCGAAGGGCGCGCGCACCGTACGGCCGGCCGGGCGTGGTTCGGCCTGCCGGCGCTCGCGTGCGGCGCGGGCCATGGCGACCGGACGGGAGGCCGCGGTCAGCGCGGAGTTCAGCGTGCCGCCGGAGAACGTGGCGTTGGTCCGTACGAAGCCGTCGATACGCAGGGGGACACCTTCGGGGAGGAGCCCCACGGTGTAGTGGACCCCCAGGTCGTACGGGACGGAGTCGAACCCGCCGGCGTGCACGAGCCGCGCACCGGACGCGCGGGCCGTCGCCTCGTGCCGCACGTACATCCGGTCGATGAACTCCGACTCACCGCACAGGTCGACATAGTCGGTGCCCGCGTCGGCGCAGGCCGCCACCAGCGGCTCGCCGTGGAGCAGATACGGGCCGACGGTCGTCACCAGCACCCGGGTCCCGGCGACGAGGTCGCGCAGCGAGCCGGGGTCGCCGCTGTCGGCCCGCAGCAGCGGCAGGTCGGCGCAGGCCGGGTCGGACTCCGCCAGCCGGTCCCGCAGCCGCTCCAGCTTGGCGGTGCTGCGCCCGGCCAGGGCCCAACGGCAGCCCTTGGGGACATGCGCGGCCAGGTAGGCGGCGGTAAGGGCGCCGGTGAAACCGGTGGCGCCGTACAGGACGAGGTCATAGGCCCGTCCGGAGGTGTCCTTCCGTGGCATCGCGCATCCTCTCGACCGCCCACCGGCCCTGGAGTCCGGACCCCGGGCAGTCGTATCGCCCCTCAAGGTCCGCTCCTGGCGGCCCTCTTGGCCGTTCTGTGGGTGCTACGGAGTGTGGCACGCAGCCTTGACAGAGGGGCGCGGCGGGGCGACATTCACGGGTGACCCGATGACGTAGGACATCCCATGTCCTGGCGTCGACTGCCGGAGGAAGCGGGCCCGCTGTGACGACGCTCCCCACGAACACCCCTGGCCGGGCGCGGAGGTGGTGGCAGGAAGTCACCCCGCCCCAGTGGAAGGCGATGTTCGCCGCCTGGATCGGCTACCTCCTCGACGGGTTCGACTTCGTCCTCATCACGCTGGTGCTGACCGACATCGCGGCGGACTTCCGGCTGGACACCGCCACCGCCGCCTCGCTGATCTCCGGCGCCTTCATCACCCGGTGGCTGGGCGGTGCCGCCCTGGGGGCGATGGGCGACCGCCACGGCCGCAAGGCCGCAATGATCGCCAGCATCCTGCTCTACTCGCTCGGCACCTTCGCCTGCGGATTCGCCTGGAACCACACCAGCCTCTTCGTCGCCCGGCTGGTGATCGGCCTGGGCATGGCGGGGGAGTACAGCGCGAGCGCGACCTATGTGCTGGAGAGCTGGCCCACCCGATGGCGCAACCGGGCCTCCGGATTCCTGATCTCCGGTTACGCGGGCGGCACGGTCCTGGCGGCCGAGCTCTACCAGTGGGTGGTGCCCCACTGGGGATGGCGCTGGATGTTCTGGATCGGTGTGCTGCCCGTCCTGGTCGCCCTCTGGGTGCGCAGGGCGCTGCCGGAGGCCGGGGACTGGCAGCGGGAGATCGGCGCCGCCGCCACGCGGTCGGCGGAGGCGCGCCCGAACCCCTTCCGGCCGTTGTTCACCGGCCGGTTCCGCTCCGGGGTCAACGCGGCCCTGGCGGTGGTCGCCTCGACGGCCCTGTTCTGTGTCTTCACGCCGGTCGGTGCGGGCCGGGTGCCCTGGCTGTCCGCCGCCGCGGCGCTGTGCCTGACCGCTTTCGCCGCGCAGCTCGGCGGCCGCCGCGGGTGGCTGTTGTACCTCGCCCTGATGGCGACGGTGTTCTGTGCCTTCCTCTACAGCTGGCCGATCCAGGCCCTGCTGCCCACCTACCTCAAGACCGGCCTCGGATACGCCCCCGGGCAGGTCACCGACGTGATGTTCTACGCGGGCTTCGGCACCATGGCGGGCTGCTGGCTGGCGGGCTACGCCGGTGACCGGTTCGGGACCCGCCGTGCCTATGCGGGCACGCTGCTCGCGTCACTGGTGTTCGTCTTCCCGGTCTTCGCGGTGCGGGACAGCCTCCCGGTGCTCGGCGTGCTGCTCTTCCTGCTGCTCGCGCTCAGCCAGGGGATCTCCGGCATCCTGCCGAAGTACCTCGCCGGCCACTTCCCGACCGCCACCCGCGCCGCCTCCGTGGGCTTCGTCTACAACGTCGGCGCCCTGGGCGGGGCGGTGGCACCGGTCCTCGGCGCCCATCTGGCCGAAGGCATGCCCCTGGGACGGGCACTCGCCGTGCTCACCTTCGGGCTGACGCTCGTCGTCATCCTTCTGGTGGGCGGCAACGTGCCCCAGCGGCTGGGACGCCTGGTGGACCGTCAGGCGACCGACGACCACCTGGCACCGGCGGCCGGAGGAGCGGGGTCCGGGGCCGCCCCTCCCTCGGCCGCCGGTGCGGCTGCCGCTCCCGGCGAGACGTCACCCGGCTCGGCGTAGGCGCTGCGGGCGGGTGTGAGCCGGGCCGTGGCCCGCCGGGCGGCTCCGGGCCGGCTCGCGCGGGGCACGACGGCGCTGTGCGCGGGCGCGGTGAAGGTGCGTCACTCCGAGCGCCGTGGAAGTCGAACAGGACGGTGCCGGGGCGCGGGCCGACGGGGCGTCATGAGTCCTTCGGACGGCCCGCCGTCCGGCGCTCCGCGGGCCGTTGTCAGTGGTCGCCGTTAGCGTGGAATGCGTGGGCCGGCCCGCGCGGTACGAGCGTGCGGCCGGGCGGTGTCAGCAGCGGTGCCGCAGGGGGCGACGGACATGGAGGAGCGCATGGCGAAGGCGGCCGGGCCGGCGGCGGTGCGGGAGCGGGTGCGCGCGTTCGCGCTCGGGCTTCCCGGGGCCGTGGAGGAGTTTCCCTGGGGCGAGAGCGTCATCAAGGTCAACAAGAAGGTCTTCGTCTTCCTCGGCGTCGACGACGGCAGCCACCCGCTCGGGGTCACGCTGAAGCTCACGGCCCCCGAGGCGCACGCCCATGCGCTGACCGCGCCCGGTGCCCGTCCCGCGGGGTACGGACTGGGGAAGTCCGGATGGGTGCAGGTCCCGCTGGAGAAGCCGGACGCCCCGCCGGCCGAGCTGCTCTGCGACTGGGCGGAGGAGTCCTATCGCGTCATAGCCCCCAAGAAGCTCATCGCCGAGCTCGACGGGGTGTAGCGCGCAGCGGCGGCAGGCGCGCAAGGGCCCGTGACGGCGAGGGCAGTTGAGCCTCGCCGGCGCGGGCCTTTTCCGTGGCCGCCACGTGGCAGGGGGGCTTGTGGAAAGTGGAACACGTTCTTAACATCACGAGTGTTACATCAGAAGTGTCACAGTCCGGAAAGGCGTGGGGCGCGATGGCAGAGCCAGGCAACGGCCCGCTGAGCGGAGTGCGCGTCGTCGAACTCGCGGGCATCGGCCCCGGCCCCTTCGCGGCCATGCTCCTGGCCGACCTCGGCGCCGATGTCGTCCGCGTCGACCGGCCCGGGGGAGCGGGACTGGGCATCGACCCGGCCTACGACGTCACCAACCGCAACAAGCGCTCCGTGCTGGTGGACCTGAAGAGCCCCGACGGGGTGGCGCAGGTGCTCGAACTGGCCGAGCGCGCCGATGTGCTGGTCGAGGGGTACCGCCCCGGTGTGGCCGAGCGGCTGGGGGTGGGCCCAGAGGAGTGCCTGGCACGCAACCCCCGGCTGGTCTACGGGCGGATGACCGGCTGGGGACAGCAGGGCCCGCTCTCCGACACCGCCGGACACGACATCGGGTATATCGCCCTCACCGGCGCGCTCGGCATGATCGGCCCGTCCGACGGCCCGCCCGCCGTCCCCGCCAACCTCCTCGGCGACTACGCGGGCGGCTCCCTCTACCTCGTCATCGGCGTCCTCGCCGCCCTTCAGCACGCCCGCACCGAAGGCGGAAAGGGCCAGGTCGTGGACGCCGCCATCGTCGACGGCACGGCACATCTGACGGCGATGATCCACGGCATGCTGGCGGCCGGCGGCTGGCAGGACCGGCGCGGCGCCAATCTGCTCGACGGCGGGGCACCGTTCTACGGGACGTACGAGACCGCCGACGGCGGCCATATGGCGGTCGGCGCGCTGGAGAAGCGCTTCTACGGCGAGTTCATCCGTCTGCTGGGCATCGAGGACGAGGCCCCCAGCCGCGACGACCTCACCGGATGGAGCGACCTGCGCACCGCCATCGCGGCCCGCTTCAAGACCCGTACCCGCGAGGAGTGGACGGCCGTCTTCCAGGAGTCCGACGCCTGTGTGGCGCCCGTGCTCTCCCTGCGTGAGGCCCCGCGGCATCCGCATCTCGCCGCCCGCGGCACCTTCGTCGACCACGGCGGGATCACCCAGCCCGCACCCGCGCCACGCTTCTCGCGCACCCCCGGCGCGGTCCGCAGGCCCCCCGCGCAGCCCGGCGCGGACACCGAGGAGATCGCCCGCGACTGGCAGGCCCCGGGCCTCCTCGCCGCGTCACCGGCCGCCCCCGCCCCGCCCGCCGGCCCGAGCCGCGCCGAACAGAAGGACACCGCCGGCTGATGGCCCCCGCCCGCACGCTCCGGTACGCGGCCGACCCGCACCGGGCCGCCGGCCACGGCGCTGTCCCGGGCGCGGCCGGCCACCACGCCGGCCCGGCCCGAAGCGGCCGGACCGGACGAGCGCCGTGCCCGGACGTCACTCCGTACACGGGCGCCGCGGGCAGGCCAGGTGTCACCGCCCCGCGAGCCCCCGGGCACCTCCGTGACCGGGCCGCCGGCGCTCCCGGACGACAGGCGGCGGAAAGCTCCACGCCCCGGTACCGGCGCCCGCCGTCTCCACCGACCCCGTCAAGCCCCGGCTCCGAGGAGGGCCCGCAGACATGACCGCGCAGATGAAGCGCCAGATCTTCACCGAGGACCACGAGGCCTTCCGCGAGACCGTGCGGACCTTCCTCGCCAGGGAGGTGACGCCCCACTACGAGCAGTGGGAGAAGGACGGCATCGTCAGCCGGGACGCCTGGCGGGCGGCCGGCAAACAGGGACTGCTGGGGTTGGCGGTGCCGGAGGAGTACGGCGGGGGCGGGCAGCAGGACTTCCGCTACAGCGCGGTGCTGGCCGAGGAGTTCACCCGGGCCGGCGCCGCCGGGCTCGCCGTGGGCCTGCACAACGACATCATCGGCCCCTATCTGACGACCCTCGGCACCGAGGAGCAGAAGCGGCGCTGGCTGCCCGGCTTCTGCAGTGGCGAGATCATCACCGCCATCGCCATGACGGAGCCCGGCGCCGGCTCCGATCTGCAGGGCATCCGCACCCACGCCGAGGACGCCGGCGACCACTGGATACTCAACGGCTCCAAGACCTTCATCTCCAACGGCATCCTCGCCGACCTGGTCATCGTCGTGGCCAGGACGACCCCGGAGGGCGGGGCGCACGGCCTGAGCCTGCTGGTCGTCGAGCGCGGAATGGCGGGCTTCGAGCGGGGCCGCAACCTCGACAAGATCGGCCAGAAGTCCCAGGACACCGCCGAACTGTTCTTCCGCGACGTACGGGTCCCCAAGGAGAATCTGCTCGGCGAGCTGAACGGCGCCTTCGTCCATCTGATGACCCACCTCGCCCAGGAGCGGATGGGCATCGCCGTCGCCGGTATCGCCGGCGCCGAACACCTGCTGGAGATCACCAGCCAGTACGTCAAGGAGCGCGAGGCGTTCGGACGGCCGCTGGCCAAGCTCCAGCACATCCGCTTCGAGATAGCCGAGATGGCCACCGAGTGCGCCGTCACCCGCGCCTTCCTCGACCGCTGCATCGCCGACCACTCCGCCGGCGAGCTGGACGCGGTGCACGCCTCGATGGCCAAGTGGTGGGCCACCGAGCTGCACAAGCGGGTCGCCGACCGCTGTCTGCAACTCCACGGCGGTTACGGCTATATGGCGGAATACCGCGTGGCCAGGGCCTTCACCGACGGTCGGATACAGACGATCTACGGAGGGACCACCGAGATCATGAAGGAGATCATCGGACGCTCCCTGCTCGACTGACCCCGGGCCGCCCCCGGTCCTCCTCAGCTGCCCCTGCCTCCACCCTCATGCGAAAGGCTTCTTGACTTGAGTACCGAAGCGTACGTATACGACGCGATCCGCACCCCGCGCGGCCGTGGCAAGGCCAACGGCGCACTGCACGGCACCAAGCCGATCGACCTGGTCGTCGGCCTGATCCACGAGGTACGCCGCCGTTTCCCCGGACTCGACCCGGCCGCCGTCGACGACATCGTGCTCGGTGTGGTCGGACCGGTCGGTGACCAGGGCTCCGACATCGCCCGGATCGCGGCGATCGCCGCCGGGCTGCCCGACACCGTCGCCGGCGTACAGGAGAACCGCTTCTGTGCCTCGGGACTGGAGGCCGTCAACATGGCCGCCGCCAAGGTGCGTTCGGGCTGGGAGGACCTGGTCCTGGCGGGCGGCGTCGAATCCATGTCGCGGGTCCCGATGGCCTCGGACGGCGGCGCCTGGTTCGCCGACCCGATGACCAACTTCGACACCAACTTCGTCCCGCAGGGCATCGGCGCCGACCTGATCGCCACCCTCGAGGGCTACTCGCGGCGCGATGTCGACGAGTTCGCCGCGCTCTCCCAGGAGCGCGCCGCCGAGGCGTGGAAGGACGGCCGCTTCGACCGCTCCGTCGTCCCGGTACGCGACCGCAACGGCCTCGTCGTCCTCGACCACGACGAGCACATGCGCCCCGGCACCACCGCCGACTCCCTGGGCGGCCTCAAGCCGTCCTTCGCCACCATCGGCGACGCGGGCGGCTTTGACGCGGTCGCCCTGCAGAAGTACCACTGGGTCGAGAAGATCGACCACGTCCACCACGCGGGCAACTCCTCCGGCATCGTGGACGGCGCGGCGCTCGTCGCCATCGGCTCCCAGGAGGTCGGCGAGCGCTACGGCCTGACCCCGCGGGCCCGCATCCTCTCCGCCGCTGTCTCCGGCTCCGAGCCCACGATCATGCTCACCGGCCCCGCGCCCGCCAGCCGCAAGGCGCTCGCCAAGGCCGGGCTGACCATCGACGACATCGACCTCGTCGAGATCAACGAAGCCTTCGCGGCCGTCGTGCTGCGCTTCGTCAAGGACATGGGCCTGAGCCTGGACAAGGTCAATGTCAACGGCGGCGCCATCGCGCTGGGCCACCCCCTCGGCGCCACCGGCGCGATGATCCTCGGCACCTTGATCGACGAGCTGGAGCGGCAGGACAAGCGCTACGGTCTGGCCACCCTCTGCGTCGGCGGCGGTATGGGCATCGCCACCGTCATCGAGCGCCTCTGACCGCCCGTCCCATCCCCCTTACGGAGAAGCCACAGTGAGCGAGTCCCCTGCGTCGTCGACCATCCGCTGGGAACAGGACGAGACCGGCATCGTCACCCTGGTCCTGGACGACCCCGACCAGTCCGCCAACACCATGAACAACGCCTTCAAGGCCTCCCTGACCGCCGTCGCCGACCGCCTGGAGGCCGAGAAGGACAGCATCCGCGGCATCATCTTCACCTCCGCCAAGAAGACCTTCTTCGCCGGCGGTGACCTGCGCGAACTGATCGCCATCACCCCCGAGCAGGCCGAGCAGGCCTTCGAGACCGGCAACGGCATCAAGCGCGACCTGCGCCGCATCGAGACCCTCGGCAAGCCCGTCGTCGCCGCGATCAACGGCGCGGCGCTGGGCGGCGGTTACGAGATCGCGCTGGCCTGCCACCACCGCGTCGCGCTCGACACCCCCGGCACCAAGATCGGCCTGCCCGAGGTCACCCTCGGCCTGCTGCCGGCCGGCGGCGGCGTCACCCGTACGGTACGGCTGCTCGGCATCGCCGACGCGCTGCTGAAGGTGCTGCTCCAGGGCACCCAGTACAACGCCACCCGCGCCAGGGACGCCGGGCTGATCCACGAGGTCGCGGCCACTCCCGAGGAACTGCTCGCCAAGGCCCGCACCTTCATCGAGGAGCACCCCGAGTCCCAGCAGCCCTGGGACGTCAAGGGCTACCGCATCCCCGGCGGCACCCCGGCCCAGCCGAAGTTCGCCGCCAACCTCCCGGCGTTCCCCGCCAACCTCAAGAAGCAGCTCAACGGCGCCCCCTACCCCGCCCCGCGCAACATCCTCGCCGCGGCGGTGGAGGGCTCCCAGGTCGACTTCGAGACCGCGCAGACCATCGAGGCGCGCTACTTCGTCGAGCTGGTCACCGGCCAGATCTCCAAGAACATGATCCAGGCGTTCTTCTTCGATCTCCAGGCCGTCAACTCGGGTGCCAACCGCCCCAAGGACGTCGCGCCCCGCAAGGTCGAGAAGGTCGCGGTCCTCGGCGCCGGCATGATGGGCGCGGGCATCGCCTACTCCTGTGCCAAGGCCGGGATGCAGGTCGTCCTCAAGGACGTCTCCCCGGAGGCGGCGCAGAAGGGCAAGGCGTATGCGGAGGGGCTGCTCGCCAAGGCGCTCTCCCGGGGCCGGACGACCGAGGCGAAGCGCGACGAACTGCTGGCCCGGATCACGCCCACCGCCGAGCCGGCGGACCTCGCGGGCTGCGATGCCGTCATCGAGGCGGTGTTCGAGGACGTGGGTCTCAAGCACAAGGTCTTCAAGGAGATCCAGCACATCGTCGCGCCCGACGCGCTGCTGTGCTCCAACACCTCTACGCTGCCCATCACGCTGCTGGCCGAGGGCGTCGAGCGTGACCAGGACTTCATCGGGCTGCACTTCTTCTCGCCGGTCGACAAGATGCCGCTGGTGGAGATCATCAAGGGCGAGCGGACCGGCGACGAGGCGCTGGCCCGCGCCTTCGACCTGGTTCGCCAGATCAGGAAGACCCCGATCGTCGTCAATGACTCGCGCGGCTTCTTCACCTCCCGTGTCATCGGCCACTTCATCAACGAAGGCGTGGCGATGATCGGCGAGGGCCTCGACCCGGTCTCCGTCGAGCAGGCCGCCGCCCAGGCCGGCTACCCGGCCAAGGTGCTGTCCCTGATGGACGAGCTGACCCTCACCCTGCCGCGCAAGATCCGCGAGGAGACCAAGCGGGCGGTCGAGGAGTCCGGCGGCACCTGGCAGCCGCACCCGGCCGACGCGGTCATCGACCGGATGGTCGACGAGTTCGGCCGCCCCGGGCGCAGCGGTGGCGGCGGCTTCTACGAGTACGGCGAGGACGGCAGGCGCGCCGGCCTGTGGCCCGGCCTGCGTGAGCACTTCACCAAGAAGGAAGCCACGATTCCGTTCCTGGACATGCAGGAGCGGATGCTCTTCTCCGAGGCGCTGGACACCGTCCGCTGCTTCGAGGAGGGCGTGCTCACCTCGGTCGCCGACGCCAACATCGGCTCCATCCTCGGAATCGGCTTCCCGGGCTGGACCGGCGGCGTGATCCAGTACATCAACGGCTACCAGGGCGGGCCGGGGCGCGAGGAGCTGGTCGGTCCGTCCGGCTTCGTGACCCGCGCCCGCGAGCTGCAGGAGGCCTACGGAGACCGGTTCGCGCCCTCCGCGCTGCTGGTCGAAAAGGCCGAGAAGGGCGAGAAGTTCAGCGACTGACCGCTCAGGGGGCGGGCCCCGGCGGCCCGCCCCCGTCACCCTCCGGAGGTGTGGCCGCCCGGGCCCCGGTCGCCCTCCATGCCGAAGGACTCCCGCAGCTCCTGCTTCATCGACCGCTGGAACGCGGTCACCAGCGCCTGCACCACCATCGGCTGCATATGGGCCGAGAGCGACTTCATCCGCGCCATCTCGTCCTCGTCCGGCCCGCCGCCCCGGTTCGGCTCCCACACCTCGTCCTTGAAGAGCCGGCTCAGCTCCCGGGCCGCCGAGCGGGTGTGCTCGATGACGACACTGCGCGCCGTCAGGATGGTCTCCAGGGAGATCGGCACGTCCAGCAGCCGGGTGCCCAGGTGCAGCAGCCCCGGATCGACCCGGAAGACCCGGGGATCACCGGTCCGTTCGAGCACGCTCATGGCCGCCAGCCGGTCCAGGTCCTCCTCGGTCAGCGCCCGGCCGACCCGCCGCTCCAGCTGCTCCCTCGTGGCGTCCTCGGCCTTGTCCGGAATCCAACTCGCCACCAGCGCCCGGTGGATGGCCAGATCCTGGGCGCTCAGATCGGCCGGCAGCTGCTCCAGATAGCGTTCGATCGCGGACAGCGTCAGACCCTGGTGCTGGAGTTCCTCGATGAGGGCGAGCCGCGAGAGGTGGTCCGGTCCGTAGCGGCCGACCCGGCGCGGACCGATCTCCGGCGGGGGCAGCAGGCCGCGGGTGCTGTAGAAGCGGATCGTGCGGACCGTGACGCCGGCGCGGGCGGCCAGTTCGTCGACCGTCAGGTCGGTGGCAGGCTCCATCATGTTCAACAGTATTGCTGTCTCACCACTCCTGTGAAACCTTCCGACCTCCCTTCCCCCGTGTGCGGCCACGGCGGGCGCCCGGCCAGATCGCCCGTATCGTCCGGCACGGCAGGGCCCGCTTCGCCGTAGCGCAGGGCGCGCGCGAGCGGGAGCGCTGGGAGCCGCTGCTCGGCGACCCCACGACGCGCCTGGCGACGCGGACGGCTACCTCTGGCTGACCGGCCGCAAGAAGGAAATGATCGTGACGTCGACGGGCAGGAACATCTCGCCCGCGCTGGTCGAGAACACCCTCAAGGAGCACCCGCTCATCGGGCAGGCACTGGTGCACGGCGGCGGCCGCTCGTATCTGTTGTCGCGGAGACAAACGCTCGTCTCAACCGATCCGAACAGGTCAAGAATTTCTCCTTGCCGGCCGAGGAGTGGAGTCCGGAATCGGGTGAACTGACGCCCTCCCTGAAATTGAGTCGCCAGGAAATTCACTACAAATACGGACAAATCTTGGATGGCCTGTACACGATGTGATCTTGCCCACAGACGGGGGAGGGCTCTTCAGGGAAGGTGTGCCGTCGGCCGTCCACGCGTTCTGCGGGACTTCAGGCCATGGCTTCAACGCCTGCCCGAAAGCGAGATACACCAGCAGTGAGCACAGAAACCGTCACCGAGACAGCCCACGGGTCACCTGACGGGGGGCGCGGCACGCAGCAGGATGCGGGCGACGCGGGCTACAGCAAGGGCCTCAAGGGCCGGCACATCAACATGATCGCCATCGGTGGAGCGATCGGTACCGGCCTCTTCCTGGGCGCCGGCGGGCGCCTGCACTCGGCCGGCCCCGCGCTGGCCATCGCTTACGCCGTCTGCGGCCTCTTCGCCTTCTTCGTCGTACGGGCCCTGGGCGAGCTGGTGCTGCACCGTCCGTCGTCCGGCTCGTTCGTCTCCTACGCCCGTGAGTTCCTGGGGGAGAAGGGCGCCTACGTCGCCGGCTGGATGTATGTCGTCAACTGGTCGACGACCGGTATCGCCGACATCACCGCGATCGCGCTCTACACCCACTACTGGAGTCTGTTCACGGACATCCCGCAGTGGGTGATGGCGCTCATCGCGCTCGCGGTCGTGCTGACCGTGAACCTGATCTCGGTGAAGATCTTCGGTGAGCTGGAGTTCTGGTTCGCGATCATCAAGGTCGCGGCGCTGGTCATCTTCATGTTCATCGGCATCTTCCTGCTGGCCACCCAGCACCCGGTCGGCGGCCACACGCCCGGACTGGATCTGCTCACCGACCACGGCGGCATCTTCCCGACCGGTCTGCTGCCCGTGGTGATCGTGCTCCAGGGCGTGGTCTTCGCCTACTCCGCGGTGGAGCTGGTCGGTGTGACCGCCGGTGAGACCGGTGAGCCGGAGAAGGTCGTGCCGAAGGCCGTCAACTCCATCATGTGGCGGGTCGGCGTCTTCTACGTCGGTTCGGTGATCCTGCTGGCGATGCTGCTGCCGTGGAACAAGTACGTCGACGGCCAGAGCCCCTTCGTGACGGTGCTGTCCAACGTCGGTGTGCCGGCGGCGGGCGATGTGATGAACCTCGTGGTGCTGACCGCGGCGATGTCCAGCCTGAACTCCGGGCTCTACTCGACCGGCCGCATCCTGCGCTCCATGTCGATGGCGGGCTCCGCGCCCAAGTTCGCCGGCCTGATGAACCGCAACCAGGTGCCGTACGGCGGCATCATGCTCACCTCCGCGGTGTGTGTGCTGGGCGTCGCGCTCAACTACGTCGTGCCGGGCGAGGCGTTCGAGATCGTGCTGAACATCGCGGCGCTGGGCATCATCAGCACCTGGTGCACGATCATGGTCTGCCACATGGTGTTCGTGCGCCGCTCGAAGGAGGGCGTGGTCGAGCGCCCGCGCTTCCGGCTGCCCGGCACGCCGGTCACCGATATCGCCACCATCACCTTCCTGCTCGGCGTCATCGTCCTGATGTGGTTCGACGACGGTGTCGGCCGGCAGACCGTGATGCTGATCCCGGTCCTCGCCGTCGCGCTGGTCGGCGGCTGGTTCGCGGTCCGCGGCCGGGTGAGCCGTATCGCCAAGGAACGCGAGCTGTCGAAGTAGCGACGCACCTGCGGACACCCGCTCACCGAGGGCGGTCGCGGAAGCCGGAAGGCCTCCGCGACCGCCCTTCGGCGTCGGCGGCCCGCCCGGCGGCCCGGCCGATTGTCAGTGGGCGGCCCTACCGTGGAGCCATGACAGAGAAAACGGGGATCTCTTACGTCAAGGGGGACGCCACCGCGCCGCAGGGCAAGGGCGTCAAGGTGATCGCGCACATCTGTAACGACCGGGGTGGCTGGGGCAAGGGCTTCGTGCTCGCGCTCTCCCGGCGCTGGCCGGAGCCGGAGGCCGCCTACCGGCGGTGGCACCGCGCCCGTGCGCGCAACGACTTCGGGCTGGGGGCGGCACAGTTCGTCCAGGTCGGCGAGCGCCTCTGGGTGGCCAACGTCATCGGGCAGCACGGAATGCGGACGGGCAGCAAGGGCGTCCCGGTGCGGTATGCGGCGATCGAAGCCGGGCTCGGCCGGGTCGCGGGCAAGGCGCAGGAGCTCGGGGCGTCCGTTCACATGCCGCGGATCGGCTGCGGGCTGGCGGGCGGGACGTGGTCCCGGGTGGAGCCGCTGGTGGCCGCGCGGCTCACCCGGTGCGGCATACCGGTGACGGTCTACGACTGCTGAACCGCCCGCCCGCCGACCGCTGTTCAGCCGCCGAGCAGCGGATAGTGGTCGGAGAGATTGGTGTACGTGTAGTCCTTGCCCCAGCTGGAGACCGTCCAGGGGGCGGACGCCTCCTTGAGTACGGAGTTCTGCCATCCGGCGGGACGGGCATGGCCGTTGCGGTACAGCACGTAGTCCAGGTCCTCGCGGGGATCGTCCGGGTAGCGGTCCTTCGCGACGGAGTTCTCCCGGGTGTCGAAGGAGTAGGGGTGGCCGGTGCGGGCGTCGGCGGGCGCGAGGTCGCCGTTGCTCAGCAGCGCGTCGTACTCGGCGCTGCGGGAGTCGACGTTCAGATCGCCCGCGACCAGTACCTCTTCGTCCGCCGGGATGTTCTTGGCATCGAGGAAGGCGTCCAGCTCCTTGAGCTGCCCGGCGCGGTCAGCGGCCGCCTCGCCCGCCTTGCAGCCCGAGTCGGTGGACTGGGTGTGGGTGCCGACCACATGCACCCTGGCGCCGTTGACGTCCAGCACCGCATACACGAAGCCCTTGTTGGAGAGGCCGTCCGAACCGCAGGCGTCCCTGTAGACGTACTGCTCTTTGCGCAGGACCGGCCACTTGCTCAGCACCGTGACCCCGCCGTCCTCCGGGGTCACCGAGGAGTAGGCGCCACCGGTGGCATCCCAGCCGCTCCGGCTCCGGCCCAGCACGGGGGTCTGGTGCGGATACCGCGCCGCGGCCCGGGACTTCAGTGTCTCGGAGGAGGAGTTGTCGAACGCCTCCTGGAGCACGACGACGTCCTGGCCCCGGAAGAAGTCCGCGTCCGCGATCGCCCGGGCGCGGTGGTCCTGACCCCAGTTGGGGTAGAGGTTCTTGCTCATGAGGAAGACGTTGTAGCTGAGCACCTTCAGGCGGGGCGTGGTGGCGGCCGACGCGGAGGGGGCCGCGGTCGCCACCGTGACCGCGGCGAGGGCGGTGGCCAGGGCGGCGATCCGGGGCATGCGCAGCGCTGAGTGCGACACTGAAACTCCCTGTGGGGGTGGGGAATTGAGGCAGCGACGCTTATCCAAGCAGCTGGGGTTACTTCGAGGTAACCGTCCGGACGACGCGAGATGGACAGGCGGAAGCACTTGCCGGGCCTGCCCGGAGCCGGGGCGGTCCGGGCAGGACGCGATCAGGGGCCCGTGGGGACCGCTTCGCGGGCCGTGTGGACGGCGGCCAGGGCGATGACGGTGCTCCTGGTCCAGGACAGCATCGCGCGCTCCCGGTCCGACGGATCGTCGCAGGCCGGGCGGCCGAACGCGCCGCACGGGCTCTGCTGGGCGAGGAGAAAGGCGACCACGTCGCGGGTGATGCGGTGCTGAGCCCTCCCGGCGCGGGCCGCGTCCCGGACGTACCCCGCGAGGCGCCCCAGGTGGTAGTCCTTCCAGGCGCCGGGCAGGTCGGCGACGGCGGTCTCCGGTGCCGGGGGCGGTGCCTCGGCGCCACCGGTCAGCGCGGCCGCGCGCCGCGGGGAGAGCAGCCCCAGGCCGACGAGGCGCTGGACGTTGTGCACCGCCTGCGGCGGCACCCGGTCGAGGCGTTCGACGGCAGCGGCGGTGGATTTGAGGAACAGGTCGAGTGAGGCGCAGGTGATCCCGAGGGTCCGCAGGCCGGACGCGAACTCGCCGACGACCTCCATCCCGTGCTCCTGCCACACCTCCGGGTCCGCGTCCGCCAGCCGTTCGGAGAAGTCGAGGAGCAGCGGACGGGCGAGCCCGGGCTCGCCCAGGGCCGCGGCACCATGGGCGACCGCCGCCGCGGCGGGCAGGGACACGGCCGGTTCCTGGCGCAGGCTGGTGTCCGCCAGCCACGTCACGGCCTGTCGCAGCGGCTGCTCCACGCTCGTACGGGACGGCGGGGCCGACGGCCGGGGCTTCCGCAGCACCTTGGGGCTGCGGTCCAGGAGCGCGGCAAGCGCCGCGACGATGGTGGTGTGGTAGCCGGTGGCCCAGTGCCGGTACGCGTCGTCGCCGTCGGCGAGCCCGGGATGGACCACACCGGCCGGCCCGTTGACCCGCCCGTCGTCCTCCTGCGTCGCCATGAGGAAGGCCCAGGCCCGGCGGGCCTCCACGGAGTCCCGCACCCCGAGGCACAGCAGGCAGCAGAGAAGCTCTCCCGCCAGATCGGCGTTCCCCTGGTCCAGGGTGAGCACGAGGAGCGCTTCGAGCAGCTCCACCGCCGCGGCCGGGTCGAAGCCCGGCGGCCAGTCGGGCTCGCGAAGGCCGAAGTCCGTGGCGTAGAAGAGCGTGTGGGTGACGGCGTAGATGTCGCGGTCGGTGAGTTTGACGACGTTCGGCTCGTTGCAGAGCAGGGTGAACGGCAGCACGTCGGCCACATCGGGCAGCGGGTGAGCGACGCCGCACAGCTCCAGGGTGTGCAGCAGGTCGAGCTGTCGGTACGGAATCCGCTCGAAGACCGCCGCGTAGCCGCCGGCCGCGGCCTGGGTGATCAGTTGCCGGAACTCCGGGTCCTCGCGGCCGCAGAGCCGGAGTGCCGCATAAGTCCCCGCGTACAGCAGGAGGGCGGCTTCGTCCCGGGCGATCAGCTCGCGGTAGGAGGGGCGGGCCGCGACCTTCTCGACCTGGTCGAGGAGGACTGAGTAGGCCTCGTCGAGGGGTTCCGGGTCGAGGCGCGCCCGCAGCCCCACGAGGAAGGCGGTTTCGATCAGGGCCTTGCGGGCGAACAGCACCCGGTCCGCGGCCGCTTCGGCCGGGTCGATCAGAGAGCGGCGCGCAGCGAGCCAGGCGACTGCCCTGGTCTCCACCGCGCGCCTTTGTGACGATCCGTCACCGGGTTGCGTCGTGTCCATGGAATGCCTCCCGGCGATCGGCGGTGTCAATGGCTCAGTTGCCCGCGGCGGAGTCGTCTTCCGCGACCTGGTTGGCGACCACGAGGACGTAGCGCTCCCAGGCGAGCACGTAGCCGGCGACGTCATCGAGTTGGCTGACCTGGTCGACGACGCGCTGCAGCGGAACGCTGAGGTCGACGAGTCCGCTGGTCCTCAGAAAGTCGAGAGCTTTGCGGGCGTCAACCGGAGGGGGAGGACAGGACATGAACTGCTCCTTTCGAGTGGCTCTGACGAACATTGCGAGTGTCGCGTTCCGTGCCGCCCATGTCACTATCTGTGTCCAGTGGGAAACGTGGTGATTTGATCGCCCCAGCTCAGAGGTTTAAGGGGTCGGCGAAACCACTCGTGAAGGTGAATATTGCCCATAGCGTCACGGTGGGTTGGGTGGGGCGGTGGCGCACGGGCGGGTGCCGAGTGGCGGGGTACCCTCCGCCGCTCGCCCGGCGAAGCGGAATCCGCGCAGGCGTCAGGAGCGGCGCGTGGGGCGGCAGATGGCCCGGTGTCGTTGTCCGCTCGCGGCGCCCGGACTCCTGGTACCTGTCCGCGTGCAATTCGCGTTCCCGTGCTGCCGCTTTGGGTATCCTCCCGGCCGAGTGGGGCCGTTCGCGGAGGTGTTGGCGAGCCGCTCGTCCGGGCCGTGGGTCGCCGTGCGTCGCGCCCGGGGGTGCCGGAGCCCGGGCGGGTGGCGCGGAGTGGGCCCCGCGTCCGCCGGTCGCGGAGAGTCACCGTATGATGATTAATACCATGAATGCGGCGAAAACTGATCCCATCCCCCCGCCCGTCGGAGGCGTGCTCTGGTCGCTGGCCGGGGACATCCGCATGCTGCTGACGCTTCAGCCCGCGCTGGCCATGCAGGTCGCCCACCCGGCGGTCGGCGCCGGTGTGGACGACCACTCCATGTTCCGTACGGACCCCTGGGGGCGCGGCGAGCGGTCGCTGGCCTCGTTGCAGCTCTGGGTGTACGGAGGGGAGGCCGCGGCCGCGGAGGGCCGCCGCCTGCGGGCCATGCACCGCACCATCCAGGGGACCGACGCACACGGCCGCTCCTACCACGCGCTCACCCCCGCCTACTACGCCTGGGTGCACGCCACCGGCTACCCGGTCTTCCGGCACGCGCAGCACTACCTCGGCCGCCCCTTCACCGAGGCGCAGGAGCGCCAGTTGTACGCGGAGTGGCTCCAGGTCGGCCGGGTGCTGGGCATCCATGACCGCGATATGCCGCAGACCCTCGAAGAGTTCTGGCCGTATTACCGCAAGGTCCTCGACAACGACCTCGAAGAGACCGTCGTGGTCAGGGAGTTGCTGGCGACCGACCTGCCGCTGCCGGCTCCCGACCGCGGCCCGCGGTGGCTGCGGCTGCTCCTCCGCCTGTCCTGGCCGTGGCTGCTCCCGCGGTTCGCCCGCGTCCGGCGCTTCCTCACGATCGGGCTGATGCCGCCGGACGCCCGGCAGGCCATCGGGCTGGAGTGGACGGACGCCCAGGAACGCAGGCTGCGGCGGCTCGGGCGCCTCGTGCGCGCCGTGGTGCCGGTGCTCCCGGAGCGGCTGCGGTTCATGCCGATCGCGTACCGGGCCCGGCGGGCGGCGCGCGGGTAGGACGCGGCGCGCGTACGGAGCCGGGGAACCCCGGCTCCGTCTCGTTCAGCGCGCGTCCACCGGCTCAGTGCCCGTGCACGTCGTGCGTGGCCGCGATCTGCTTCCACGACTTGGGCTCGGGGACCGGACCCTGCCGGGTCCCGAGGGCCTGCTTGGCCGCGCCCGCCGTCGGCCGGGACGGCTGGAAGAGCCAGGTGTCGAAGAAGCCGGCCAGCTTCTTGCCGGACTTCTTCTCGGCGAACTTCACGAAGTCGGCGACCGAGGCGTTGCCGTACCGGTTCTCCGTCGGCCAGGACTTGAGGAGGCCGAAGAAGGCCTTGTCGCCGACCTTGTTGCGGAGCGCCTGGAGGGTCAGCGCACCACGGTCGTAGACCGCGCCGTCGAACTGGTTCTCCGCGCCCGGGTTGCCGGGCTTGACCTTCCAGAACGGGTCGTCGGCCGGGTGCTGGGCGTAGACGTGATCGGCCAGTTCCTGGGCGGTGCCCTCGCCCTCCTTCTCCGACCACAGCCACTGGCTGTAGGCGGCGAAGCCCTCGTTGATCCAGATGTCCTTCCAGTCCTTCAGCGAGACGCTGTCGCCGTACCACTGGTGCGCCAGCTCGTGGACCACGACGGACACGTTCGTGCCGCGGTCGAAGGCCTTCTTCCCGTAGAACGGGCGGGTCTGGGTCTCCAGCGCGTACCCGGCCGGCACGTTCGGCACGTAGCCGCCCACCGCGTTGAACGGATAGGTGCCGAAGACGCTCTCCAGCCACTCGGTGATCTCGGTGGTGCGCTCGATGCTCGCCTTCGCCGAGCCCTCGTTCGCGCCGAGGTCCTTGCTGACGGCGTTGAGCACCGGCAGGCCGTTCGCGGTCTTGTCGGTGGTGACGTCGAACTTGCCGACGGCCAGCGTCGTCAGATACGTCGCCTGCGGCTTGTCCGAGCGCCAGTTGTAGCGCGTCCAGCCCAGCTTGGAGGACTGCGAGGCCAGGACGCCGTTGCTCAGCGCCTGGGTGCCGTCCGGGACCGCCACCGAGATGTCGTACGTGGCCTTGTCGGTGGGGTGGTCGTTGCTCGGGAACCACCACACGGCGGCGTCCGGCTCCTGGGCGATCACCCCGCCGTCGGGGGTGCGGGCCCAGGCGCTGTAGCCGTCCAACTTCAGCTCCGAGGGCTTGCCCGCGTAGCGCACCACGACGCTGATCTGCTTGCCCTTCTCCAGCGGCGTGGCCGGAGTGACCTCCAGCTCGTGCTTGCCGGAGGTGGCGAAGGCGGCCTTCTTGCCGTTGACCCGGATCTCGCTGACCTTGAGGCCGAAGTCCAGGTTGAAGCGGGAGAGGTCCTGGGTGGTGGTGGCCAGCAGGGTGGCCGTGCCCTCCAGCAGGTCCGTCTTCGGCTGGTACTTGAGTCGCAGGTCGTAGTGGGAAACGTCGTATCCGCCGTTTCCGCTCTCGGGGTAGTAGCTGTCGCCCACTCCCGGAGCGCCCGGTGTGAAGTCGGCCGCTGAGGCCGGTATCGCCAGCAGCAGGCTGAGCGCGGCCGCGCCCGGAACGAGGAGTCTGTGACGCACGAGTCCTCCAACTCGTAGGGGGGATGGCTCTGTTCAGACCCTATGTACTGCGCCGGGCCGGCGTCATGTACATGGCCCGATCTGACACATGACCGACATGAACCACCATCCGTCCCTCCGGTCCGGGGAGCCTCCGCCGTCCCGGTCCCCGGCGGAAGGCGCCGCGGCCGCGGCAGCCGATTCCGGGCCGCTCGCGAGGCGGAAAAGCGACCCATGGACCTGTTTTCGGACTCCGGCGGGCCCGAGCTGCCCGGACAGGCTCTTACGCAGGGGAGTTGCACCGCGCTACCGTCCGCCCGTGACGATTCCTGCGCGGATTCCCCGCATCCCCTTCACAGCGCTCGTGATGGCAGCCGTCGTCGCCCTGCTGTCCGGCCTGACCCTGCCGGCCACCGCGCGGGCGGCGCCCGGTGAGAGCAGACCCGTCTACTCCTACGACCGCGCGATACGCGAAACGGTCTGGGTGGACACCCGGCTGGACGGCGACGCGGACGGGAGAACCGACCGCGTCGCCGCCGACATCGTGCGGCCCGCCGAACCCGCACAACAGGGCCGCCGCATCCCCGTGATCATGGACGCCAGTCCGTACTACTCCTGCTGCGGACGCGGCAACGAGAGCCAGAAGAAGACCTACGACGAACGGGGCCGGCCGGTCGGCTTCCCGCTCTTCTACGACAACTACTTCGTGCCGCGCGGCTATGCGACCGTCCTGGTGGACCTCGCGGGCACCAACCGCTCGGACGGCTGCGCCGACGTCGGCGGCCGCTCCGACATCCGGTCCGCCAAAGCCGTCGTCGACTGGCTCGGCGGCCGGGGCCGCGCCTACACCGCGCGGACGGGCGGCGCACCCGTCACCGCCGGCTGGGCCAACGGCAGCACCGGCATGATCGGCAAGAGCTGGGACGCCACCGTCGCCAACGGCGTCGCGGCCACCGGCGTCAGGGGACTCAGGACCATCGTCCCGATCGCCGGCATCTCCTCCTGGTACGACTACTACTTCGCCAAGGGTGCCCCGCTCTACAACTCGGGCCCCGATGGCCTCGCCGACGTCGTCGACAGCCCCGAGGCACGCAGGCGCTGCACCGCCGTGCAGCAGAAGCTCGCCGCCGGCGCGCCCCGCACCGGCGACTGGACCGGCCTGTGGACCGAGCGCGACTACGTCCGCCACGCGGGCAGGGTCCGGGCCAGCGTGCTCATGGTGCACGGCATGCAGGACCTCAACGTCCGGACCCGGCACGCCGGGCAGTGGTGGGACGCGCTCGCCCGGCACGGCGTCGAGCGCAAGATCTGGCTCTCCCAGACCGGACATGTCGACCCCTTCGACTACCGGCGGGGCGCCTGGGTCAAGACCCTGCACCACTGGTTCGACCACTATCTGCTGGGCTACGACAACGGCATCGAGCGCACGCCGATGGCCGATATCGAGCGCTCACCCGACAGGTGGGCCACCGACCCACGGTGGCCCGCTCCGGGAACCGTGCCCACCACGCTGTGGCCCCGCGGCGGCACCGCACCCGGTGTCGGCGTGCTGGGGACCCGTAAGGCGCCACCGGGCGCGACCGAGACCTTCACCGACGACCCGAAGCTGAGCGAGGCCGACTGGGCGGCGGCCATCGACGCCCCGACAGCCGCCAAGGCCGGGTTCCGCACCGGGCCGCTGCGTGCACCGCTGCGGCTGTCCGGCTCCGGCACGGTCACCGTGACCGTCACCCCGAGCACCTCGACCGCCCATGTCTCCGCCGTCCTGGCCGACCTCGGTCCCGACACCATCCGCGACTACGCGGCCGACGGCGAGGGCGTCACCACCCTCGACCGGCGCACCTGCTGGGGCGCCGGAAACGCCGGCGACACCGGCTGCTTCAAGGAGACCGCCGCCGACACCCGGAAGGTCGCCCACACCGTCGTCAGCCGCGGCTGGGCCGACCTCGGCAACTACGCCGACCCCCACAAGGGCCGCCCGCTCACCCCCGGCAAGCCCTACACCCTCACCGTGGACCTGGCCGCGAGCGATCACGTCGTGCCCGCCGGGCACCGGCTCGCGCTCATCGTGGCCGGCACCGACGCCGGTCTGATCGACCCGCCCGCGTCCACCCCGCGGCTCACCCTCGACCTGTCCCGTACCTCCGCCGCCTTGCCGCTGACCGGCGGCGCACCGGCCTTCGCCCGCGCCACCGCGGGCACCGCGGGGCACCCGGACGGGGCGGCACCGCTGGACGGTGTCGCGCCGCCGCCCGCCATCAGCCGGCTGCCGGCCGGATGACCACCGGGGCCGCCCCACCGCGGGCGGCCCCACCGGTCCGGACCGGCCCACCCCACCTCCACCGCTCACCCAAGGGAGGCTCCCCCTCGTGATCCCCCGCCCCCGCCGCCTCGCCGCCGGGCCGCTGGCCATCGGGCTGACGGCCACCCTCGGCGCGACCCCGCCGCCCGCTCCCGCCACCGCGACCCCGGCACCCCGTACGGGATTCGAGACCAGCCACGGCGCCCGCTGGACCGGTCAGGCCGAGGAACAGGACTTCCTCACGGCCGTCGACCGGGGTTCGGTGCGCGTACGGATCGACCGGATCGGCACCACCGGAGAGGGCCGCCCGCTCCAGCTCGTCCGGATCGGTGCCCCCGCACCGGAACGCCCGGCGGACGTCCGCCGCGGCAACTCCGTCCTGCTGATCTGCTCACAGCACGGGGACGAGCCCTCCGGACGCGAGGCCTGTCTGACCACCGTCCGCGATCTCGCCTACGCCAAGGACGCCGCGACCCGGCGCTTCCTGGCACACACCAGCGTGCTGGTCGTGCCGACCGCCAACCCCGACGGCCGGGCCGCGGACACCCGCGGTAACGCCGACGGTACGGACATCAACCGCGACCACCTCGCCCTCCGGACCGCCGAGGGCCGCGCGATGGCCACGGTCCTCCGCGACTACCGCCCCGACACCGTCTACGACCTGCACGAGTACGGGCCCACGGTGCCGTACTACATGAAGGACGTGCTGTCGCTGTGGCCGCGCAACCTCAACACCGCGGGCGGGGTGCACCGCGAAGCGGCCGCGCTCTCCCAGGACTTCGTGCGGCCCGCCGTCCAGCGGGCGGGCTTCTCCACCGGCGTCTACGGCATCTGGACCGACCCGGGGACCGGCGATCCGGTCAAGCAGGTCGCGGGCGACGGCCAGGAGCGGATTCTGCGCAACACCGCGGGTGTCAAGGGCTCGATCGGTCTGCTCGTCGAGACCCGGGTCGACGCGCTCACCGAGGCCGAGAAGGCCGACCCCGCGCTCAACAACCGGCGCCGGGTGAACTCCCAGCTGGCGGCCCTCGACGGCGCCTTCACCTTCGCCGGCCGGCACCGGTCACGGATCGAGGCGGCCACCGCCGCCGCCCGGCTCGCCGGATACACCGATCACGGCCCGGTGTATCTCGGCGGCGCGGATAACGAACCGGCCACCGAAGACCGGATACTGTCCGATCCTCCTTGCGCCTATCGTCTCGAAGAGAGACAGTTTGCGCAGGTCAGAGAAGCACTGGTGAGGCACGGAGTGGTGTGGCGCCGCGATGGTGACGGCGTCGTCGTGCCGCTGCGCCAACCGCTGCGGAAGCTCGTTCCGCTGCTGTTGGACCGGAGGGCCGGTTATCACCTTACGGTCGCGACGCCCCTCAACGTCTGCCGTCGTGTGGTAGGGGGTAACGGGTAAGGAAAATATGGCCCATTGAAAGGTTGACACGTGTCGGACACAGTCAGAGAAGCTGGAGACGGGGGTGGCACGCCCGCCGTGACGGTTCTCCCCGAAGGACCGGAGCACCACGGACCCCCGCAAACCGACCGAGTGGTCTTCGGGGTCACCTCGCTGCTCACCCTCGCCTTCATCGCCTGGGGAGCGTCCTCCACCGAATCCCTCAAGAGCGCATCGACCTCGATGCTGAACTGGGTGATCGACAACGGCGGCTGGGCGTTCGTCCTCTCCGCCTCCGGATTCGTGATCTTCGCGATCTGGCTGGCCGTGAGCAAGTACGGCCGGATCACCCTCGGCAAGGAGGACGAGGAGCCCGAATTCCGCACCGTGTCATGGATCGCGATGATGTTCAGCGCGGGCATGGGCATCGGTTTGATGTTCTACGGCGTCAGCGAGCCGCTGGGGCACTTCACGACACCACCGCCGGGCACCGATCCCCAGGATGCCGCCCAGGCGATGGACACCGCGATGGCCACCACGATGTTCCACTGGACGCTGCACCCCTGGGCGATCTACGCGGTCGTGGGTCTGGCCATCGCTTACAGCTGCTTCCGGCGGGGGAGGCGGCAGACGATAAGCGCGGTGTTCACACCACTGATCGGTACGCGGCGTGCGAACGGCTGGGGCGGCAGGGTGATCGACATCCTGGCCATCTTCGCCACCCTCTTCGGCTCCGCGGCCTCGCTGGGGCTCGGTGCGCTGCAGATCGGCAGCGGCATCAAGGTGCTCGGCTGGATGGACAGCGTCAGCACCACTCTGCTGGTCGGTGTGATCACGGTGCTGACCATCGCCTTCATCCTGTCCGCGGTCTCCGGTATCGCCAAGGGCGTCCAGATGCTGTCCAACATCAACATGGTGCTGGCGGTGATCCTGGCGGTCTTCGTGTTCGTGGTGGGGCCGACGATCCTCATCCTGAACCTGCTGCCGACCTCGCTCGGCTCGTTCATCGGCGAACTGCCGCAGCTGGCGGGCCGCACGGAGGCCGCCAGCGGTGACGACGTGGGCGGCTGGCTGCGCAGCTGGACGGTCTTCTACTGGGCGTGGTGGATCTCCTGGACGCCCTTCGTGGGCATGTTCATCGCCCGGATCAGCCGGGGCCGGACGATCCGCCAGTTCATCGGCGGCGTCATCCTCGTACCGAGCGTGGTCAGCCTGGCGTGGTTCGCGGTCTTCGGCGGCTCGGCCATGAAGCTCCAGCAGGACAAGAAGCTCAGCGGGTCGGGCACCCCCGAAGGCCAGCTCTTCGACGTGCTGCACCAGTACCCGCTCGCCACGGTCATGAGCGTTCTGGTCATGGTCCTGGTCGGCATCTTCTTCGTGTCCGGCGCCGATGCCGCGTCCATCGTCATGGGCACCCTCTCGCAGAAGGGGACCTTCGAGCCGACCCGGCTCGTGGTGATCTTCTGGGGTGTGGTGACCGGTGCGGTCGCCGCGATCATGCTGTTGATCGGCGGTGGTTCGGGCGATGCCCTGACGGGGCTGCAGAATCTGACGATTCTGGTCGCGGTGCCGTTCATGGTCGTGATGATCGCGATGTGCTGGGCGCTGATGCGGGATCTGCGCAGCGACCCGCTGATCGTGCGCGGTCAGATCGGTGCGGAGGCCGTCGAGCTGGCCGTGATCGCGGGCCATGAGCAGTACGACGGTGACTTCGAGTTCCAGATCGGACCCGGCGGCAACGGCAACGGCAGCGAGGACGGTGACGGCGACGGCACCGGTGAGGACAGCGCCGCGGGAGTCAAGAGCGGCGGTTAGGCCGTCTCCCGGCGCGGTGTCGCGCGGACCCGGTGAGGTGCCGGCGACGCGATGACGAAGGGGCCTGCTCGCGGCTTTCCGGCCGCGAGCAGGCCCCTCTGTCCGTCCCGGACCGGGTTACTTCTTGAAGCTGTAGTCCATCAGCTTCTTCGCGTCAGAGGTGCGGTTCTCCACCGAAGAGGAGGAGAGAACCGTGCCGATGACCGTCTTGCCGCCCCGGGTGGCGGCGAAGACCAGGCAGTACTTGGCCTCCGGGCCGGAGCCCGTCTTGACGCCGAGCGTGCCCGAGTAGCTGCCGAGCAGCGCGTTGGTGTTGGTCCACGACATGTAGCGGTAGCCGCCACTCTTCGTCGTGACCTTCTGCTTCGTCGACTTCGTCTTCACGACCGTACGGAACGTGGAGTACTTCATCGCGTTCGAGGCGAGCTTGGTCAGGTCGCGCGGAGTTGAGTAGTTCGCGCCCTTCCCGATGCCGTCGAACGAGTCGAAGTGCGTGTTCTTCAGGCCGAGCGACTTGGCCGTGGAGTTCATCTTGCCGATGAACGACTGGACCCGCGCGGCTCGGGTGGAGCCGCTGCCGAACTTGTCGGCCAGCGCGTACGCCGCGTCGCAGCCGGACGGGAGCATCAGCCCGTACAGCAGCTGGCGGACGGTGACCTTGTCGCCGACGATCAGCCGGGCCGAGGAGGCCCAGTCGTTGTCGACGATGTAGTCGCTGTACGCCTTCTGGACCGTCACCTTGGAATCAAGGTTGAGGTTCGGCTGGGCCAGCACCACCCGGGCCGTCATGATCTTGGTCGTGGACCCGGTGGAGCGACGGGTGTCCGCGGCCTTGGTGAAGAGGGACTTGCCCGTGCCGTTGTTCATCACGAAGCCGCCCTTGGCGGCGATCGTGGGGGTCTTGAGCGTGGCGGCCTGCGCCGGAGTGGTGAACACCCCGGCAGTCAGGACGGCTCCCGCGGCAACAGCAACCGCGGATACGCGACGAATGCCCTTAATGCCGTTTTTCAAAATGGATACTCCAAATATCCCTGCAGTGCGGCCATATAGGAATGGCGCTTGCTCATGAGACGCATGAGACGGGCGAATGGATGCGCGCTCCGGACGAAAAAATTCCGCCTGTTCGCCCGCTGTGGGAACGGGCCGTGTGTTTTTCCGGCTCGGCATCGGCGCATTTCCCCCGCTGGACTCAAGAGGCGACTACCGGGAGAACGGCCGGGAGCGGACGGAGATACGGACCGGCGGCACATCCGCGGCCACGGAGGTCACACCGCGCTCACCGGCGCCCGGTCAGCGGCCCTCCTGGACCTCCCGCACCATGCCCAGCACCTCGTCCGCGCACCCCCACGACACGGTCACGCCCGCACCGCCGTGCCCGTAGTTGTGGAGGCACGGCACGCCGCCCGGCAGCCGCTCCGCCGCCAGCCGCACCGCCGGGCGGGCCGGGCGCAGCCCCACCTTGTGCGCCAGGACGCGGACCCGGGCCAGCTCCGGGAAGGACCGGGCGGCACGCGCCACGATGGCCTCCGCCACCGCCGGATCGGGCTCCCGGGACCAGGCGTTCTCCCGGGCCGTGCCGCCGACCACCAGGCCGTACGGCTGCGGCAGCAGATAGCTGGTGTCCGTCGCCCCCGTGCCGGCGGCCACGTACCACTCCTCGATTCCGGGGTTCTCCACGATCACCAACTGCCCCTGCACGGGGTGGACGTCCGGGTCGGGGACGAGCGTGCGCGCGCCCAGCCCCGAGCAGTTCACGACCACGTCCGCTCCTGCCCCGGCCTCCTCCAGTGAGCCGACCGCGCGCCGCTCCACGACCCCGCCCGCCGCCGTCAACCGCCGCGCCAGATAGCGGAGATGGGCGGGCATGTCCACCAGGGGAACCCGGGCCCGCCACCCCGAGGCGCAGCCCCCGGGGAGTTCCCCGGCCCGCGCCCGGCGCAGTCCGGGCACCGCGTCGTACCAGGCGGCCAGGCCGTCCTCGGCGCCGTCGCGCGCGTCCTCCGGGGCGCCCGCTCCGCCGTCCGTCGTGTGGTCCGTCATCGTGCCCGTCACCATCCGGGCGCCGGTCTCCTCCGGCCGGTGGGCGAGCGCCGTGAGCACCTGGAGGGAGCGCACCGACCATGCCACCGCCCGCTCGTACGGCTGGACGCGGTAGGGCCAGCACAGCCCGCCCGCCACCGCCGAGGTCGTCGCGCCGGCCGCCTCCCGGCTCAGCACCCGTACCCGGTGCCCGTCCTCGGCCAGCGCGATCGCCGACGTCAGGCCGATCACCCCACCGCCGACCACCCGTATGTCCAGGCCATCCGTGTTGCGCGTCATGCCGGGACGCTAACCGGTGGGGCGGGCGCGGAAAAGCCCCGGGGCGCGTCCGGTGGACAGCCGCCGTGACCGCCCGCCATCCGTTCGTGATCTTGCGGTAACCCCGGGGCCGTGGTGCGGCCTCCTGTGGCCCTTAGGCTGGAATCAGCACCGTCGGCCGATGTCGCCCCTCGGATCTTGCCGTTTCCGTAAGCCGTCGTCTGAGGAGGCTCATGCTCCGCGCGCCGCGCGCCGTGCCCGCCTGGCTGGCCCATCCCTTCCGTTGGCAGCGGCTGCCCGTCCCCTGGGCGGCCGTTGCCCGCGGTGCGTTGTGTGCCGGACCGCTGCTGGGCGCGGGCCTGGCGACCGGCCACCCGGCGCCCGGCGTCCTGGCCGCACTCGGCTCGATGCTGGCCGGGGTCAACGACCGCCCCGGCACCCGGCGCACCGGCATCGTCCACATCGGCCTGCCCGCCCTCGCCTCGGCGTTCGGCATGTTCATCGGCGCCTCGCTGCGGGCGGCCGACGCGGGCTGGTGGCTGGTTCCCGCGCTGTTCGCCGTCGCGTTCGTCTCCGGCGCGGGCAGTGTGGCCGGGCCGGTGCGCTCCAACGCCGGGATGCAGATGCTGGCCGCCACCATCCTGGGCGCCGGGATGCCGCTGCCCGGCGCGCCCTGGGCCAAGGCCCTCTACGTCCTCGTCGGCTGCCTGTGGCTGCTTCTGCTGCGGCTGGTGCTGCGCTCGCCCCGGCCGGCGGGCGGGGCGCTCAGCGGCGAGCGGGCCGCGGTCGCCACGGTCTTCGACGCGCTCGCCGACGCCCTGGCCGCGGTCGGCGGGCCCGGTGCCGAGGCCGCCCGGCGCCGGCTCACCGCCGCCCTGGACCGCGCCGACGAGGCCCTCCGGCTGCGCCGCCTCACCAGCCGGCTGCTGCGCCGGTCCGCCCGTACGGAAGAACTGCTGCTCACCGAGCGGTTCGCCGCGGCCACCGCGCTGTGCGAGGCCAGCGTGGCGCTGCTGTGGGAGGCCCGCCCGGTGCCGGCCCGGGTGGCGGAGAGCCCCCGCAGGTTCGCCGACGCGCTGCGCACCGGGCGCCCGCCGGGCCGGCTGTCGGCCCCGGAGACCAGCACGGCCGCGCGCGGCGCCTTCGACCAGGCCCTGCTGGACGCCGCGGTCGCCTTCGCCCGGCGGGAGCCGGAGACGGAGCCGGTACCGTCCACGGACCATCCCGGCTGGGTGCCCCGGCCGGTGGCCGTGATCCGCGGGGCGCTGGGAGCCGTCGGCGGGCGGACCCGGCGCGGCCGCGGGCTGTTCGGGCCGGCCGGGCGGGACTACGGCCTGCGGGTAGCCGTGTGCATCGCCGCGAGCGCCGCCGTGGCCCTGCTGCTCCGGGCCGACCACTGGTACTGGCTCCCGGCGACCGTCACCTTCCTCGTCAAGCCGGATCTGGGCCCGCTCTTCTCCCGTACGGTCAACCGCTTCGCCGGGACCGTCGCGGGCGTGCTGGTCTTCGCCGGGGCGGGGCTGCTGCTGACCGGTTCCTGGTGGCCGGCGCTGATGGCGGGCGCGGGCGGGGCGCTGCTGCCGTTCGCCACCCGCCACTTCGCCCTGCAGACGGTCGCGATCACCCTGATGGTGCTGTCGTTCGTGCATGTCAGCGGCGACCCGCAGGCCGCCGGCGAACGGATCGTGGACACCTCCATCGCCTGCGGCATCGTCCTCGTCGTCGGCCATCTGCCACGGCTCGCCGACCCGCGCCGCCGGGTCGGGCACCGCGTCACCGCGGCGCTGCGCGGCACCGAGCAGTTCCTGCGGCACGTCCTGGAGTCGGAACCGGGCGCGGACCCCACCCGGAGGCTGGCGCTGCGCCGCGCCGCCTACCGGGCGCTGGGGGAGGCCAGGGCGGCGGCGGAGACCGCCGCGGCCGAACTCCTCGCCGCCCGCGACCGCAACCCCGACTGGCTCACCGTGATCACCGCCGCCGAACGCATCGTGGACGCCGCGACCGCCTGTGCGGTACGCCTCGACCACGGCGCACACCGGCCGGCCAGGGCCGAGGCCGAGGGGCTGTGCCAGGCGCTGTCGGCGATGGCCGACGCCCTGGAGGACCCGAGCCGCCCGCCCGGTCGCGGGCTGTCCGGCCCTGACCTCCCACCGGTCCCGGACTGCGCCACGCTCACGGATGTGGCCGTGGAGCTGGAGCGGATTCGCGGCTACGCCGGGACGGGGTGAGCAGGGACGGGCTGAGGTGGGGTGGGCTGAGCCCGTCCGTCGCCGCGGAACGGGCGGAGCCGGCCCCCGGCAAGTCGGCCCCCGGCTTGCCGGGTTCCTTCGCCCAGATCCCGCTCGACCCGCTCTCGGCCGCCGAGCCGCTGGCCCCCGAACGGATCGTCCGCACCACCGGTGCCTGGCCCGAGGGCGCGCACGAGAAGTCCGCCCCCTGGGACGTCGGTGCCGTGCCCGGTGTCGTCGCCGACGCGGCCGCACGACGACCTGATGCAGCGCGCGCGTCCTGCTCCACCTGCCGCGCCGGGCTTCGGCCTGCTCTCCGGCCACCCCGGTCGGCACGATCACCGCGTGGGGACCGCCTCCCCGCCGTCGCGTCCGCCTGCGGGGAGGCGGGGCCCCGCCGCTCCGCCCCGACGGGAGATCACATAAGCCAGACCTCCCAGGACCAGGGCGAGCGCCGTCAGCAGGGCGCTCGTCCAGAGTGGCGAGCGGTGGCCGAGGCCCGCGGTGAGTGCCGCGCCGCCGCACCAGGGGCCGAGCGCCGCGCCCACGTTGAGCGCCGCCGTGGCGAACCCGCCGCCCAGGACCGGTGCCCCGCCCGCCGTGTAGAGGATCTGCGAGACGAGGGTGGAGCCGACGGCGAAGGACAGTGCGCCCTGGACGAAGAGGAGCACCGGCACGGCCACGGGGCTCCCGGCGGCGAGCGCGCTCACGGTCCAGCAGGCGAGCAGGGCCGGGCCGCCGAACGCCAGGAGCCGGACCGGCCGGTCATCTGCCATGCGGCCTGCCACGCTCACCCCGGCGAACGCACCCAGGCCGAAGAGCGCCAGCAGAGCGGGCACCCACCCGGCGCCGAATCCGGTGACCTCCGTGGCCAGCGGGGCGAGATAGGTGAAGGTGCAGAACGTCGCGCCGTTCACCAGGGCGCCGAGGAGCAGGAACAGCACCAGCCGGGGGCTGCGCAGGGCGCGCAGCTCCGCGCGGGCCCGGGGACGGCCCGCGGCGGACCACGGGGTGGGGTCGGCCGGGACCGACCACAGGATCGCGAGGACGGCGGGCACGGAGACCAGCGCCACCGCCCAGAACGCCGAGCGCCAGCCCCACAGCTCACCGAGCAGCGCACCGGCGGGCACACCCGCCACACACGCCATGGTGGTGCCCGCGAGCAGCACGGAGGTGGCGCGGCCCTTGGCGCCGGGGGCGGCCATCGCGGCCGCGGTCGCCAGTGCCACCGCCAGGAACCCGGCGTTGGCCAGCGCCGCGACGAACCGGGTGGCCAGCAGGACCCCGTAGCTGGGGGTGAGCGCACCGAGGACATGGACGAGCAGGAAGGTGACCAGGAAGGTCAGCAGCGCGCGGCGCCGGGACCACCGCAGGCCCAGCAGGGCCAGCAGTGGTGCGCCGATCACCATTCCCACGGCGAAGGCCGAGGTCAGCGCTCCCGCGGCGGAGAGCGAGATCCGCAGCTCACGGGCGATGTCCGGAAGGAGGCCGGACAGCATGAACTCCGAGGTGCCCTGGGCGAAGACCGCAAGGCCGAGCAGATAGAGAACGAGGGGCACAGCAACACTCCGCAACCACAGGGGATCGACAGGGCGCGACGGCGGGCGCAGCGGTACCCGTGACGGGGTGCGGGGAGCGACCGTCCGGCCGGGCACGCGGGGCCACCGCGCGAAAGAACCTGGTGCGTCAGAGACATGACGCAGCGTCAGGTGAGAAAAGAGCCCGTACTACGGCGATCCGGTGGCAGGGAGAAGTGCCGGGCGGTGCGCGTCGGTGAGGAGGAGACGGCGCGACCGCGAGCCGGCGCGAGGAGCCACCGGAGGACCGGTGGCTAGCGTCTTGATGCCTCGGGGCTGGACATGCGGGCAGGCTAACCGAGCCCGCCGGCCCCGTCCACGTAATTCGGCGTCGGCGGCCGGCGGTCCGCACCGCCGGCCGCGGTGTCCGCCGTCTCAGCGGCGGGGTATCAGCGCGAAGACCTCGATCCAGAAGCGCTGGGCCTCGCTCGACGCCCCCACCAGATAGGTGGAACGCAGCTTCGGCGGAAGCAGCGCCACCAGCCGCGCCACCACCTCCTGATGCTGCTTCAGCTGCGACAACTCCGCGTTGGCCAGCACCTGGTGGACCAGATCGCTGTCGTTCGAGCCCTCGCTCGACGCCCGCGCCGCCGCCCGCAGCCGGGCCTCCCAGGCGTCGGCCTCCTGGGCCAGCTCCCGGAGGCCGGTGACGGGGCGGTTGCTGAGGCGGTCGAGGAGGGCGGTCAGCGACACCGGAGCGTAGGCGCCGTCACCGAGATAGACCGTGCCCATCTCCAACGGCAGCCCGCGCTGGTGGAGTTTGATCAGCCGCTCGATGGTGCGCTTGGTGATCCAGGCCCGGCCGTCCTCGTCGATGTCGTGCTTCCACCACTCCAGGACCGTCTCGGCGACGGCACCGTACTTCGCGATCAGCCACTCGTTCGCCGGGATGTCCCGCGGTTCGAGGGTCAGTGAGGCGGTGAAGCGGGTCGCCTGCGCGATGTTGTTCCGGGCGACCAGGAGCTTGCGGCCGAGGTGGTACGGGGGGTTCTGCACCGCGACCTGCGCCCGCAGATTCTCGATCGGGCGCCCGGCCAGGGACCACTCCTGGGTGATCTCCATCAGCTTGGCGAACGCCGCCTTGTCCTTGGGGCGGTTGTACTCGTCCCAGACGATCGCCTTCGGCTCCGGGCCCGTGAACGGCGCGGCCAGCAGGTTGTCCAGTGACCCGTCGGCGGTCGGGATCGGTGCGCAGAGGTCCTCGACATTGGTCACCGGCATCGAGAAGTACAGCGGCTCGCGCCCGTCGAGCCCCTCGCGGACCGTCTCGCGGACCAGCTCCGTCTTGCCGCACCCGGGCGGCCCCTGGAGCAGCACCGACCAGCGGTTGCGCAGCGCCGCGCGCACCACGGCCCGTACCGGGTCGGGGATCGTGACGGGGTTGGCGGCGCCCACCGCCGCCGCGATGCGGTCCAGCACCTCGGTCGTACGGTCCCGGCCCGGCCGGCCGTCGCCCTTCGGCTCGGCCAGCCGCAGCCGCTCGCCGTTGACCAGCGGCAGCCCCCAGCGCAGCGGGAAGCCCTCACGGGCGTTGGCCAGGATGTGGTCGAGGGTGCGCGGGGCGAGCAGCTCCCGCAGGGCCGGGGGGAGGGTGGCCCAGAGGGTGAAGACCTCGCGCAGGTTCCAGTCGCGGTACTTCCCCGCGAGCTGCTGCCGCCAGGACGTGTCGTTGGCGGTGATCCGGATCGTCACCATGCGGTCCAGGACGGCCAGGTCGCTGCGCCGGGCCGCCGTCTCCGCGAGCGACTCGTTGTCCGTCAGGAAGACGCCGATGCAGCCCAGCTCCCGCAGGTCGTACTCGCCCAGGGTCCAGTTGCAGGCGATCTGCATCAGCTGCGACTGGATCGTGGCACCCGCCTGCAGCGAGTCGTCGATCAGCAGCACGAACGGCTTCCCCGGCCGCAGCTGGCTCATCACCAGCTGCCGCAGGACGAGTTCGCCGGTGGCGGCGTCGCGCACCGGTGCGTTGGCGAGCAGGTCGTCCGGGGTGAGGTTCGCGGCCGGCACGAAGACCAGCTCGGCATCCGGGTACGCCCGGGGCAGATGGGAGAAGAAGGTGGCCGTCTTGCCGATGCCGTGCTCGCCGAAGATCTGGCCCGTCTGGCCCATGTCGATCATCGCGTCGATGAACGACTCCAGCCGGGAGACACCCGTCCAGCCCTCCGGGGGCTCGGGGTAGGTGGCGCTGGGCCGCCACCCCGCGGGGCGGGGCGGGGTCGCCGCGGCCGCCAGGGGTGTCGCGGTCGGCGTGGTCGTGCTCATCGGTCTCCTGTCGTCACACGGTGGCAGGCCATCGGCGGGGTGTGGTGGTCGGGCCAGTCGTTGCCGCCCGCCGTGATCAGCCAGATCCATTTGTCCGGCTCGGCGGGGGTGATGTGCGGGGCGTAGCCGTCGGTGAGCATCACCACGGCGTCCGGTATCTCCTCGAAGCAGCGGCCGTCGACCGTCGTGCGGCCCTCGACGTAGTCGGCCACCGCCTGGAAGCTCGTGCCCCCGCCGCCGTACACCCTCCCCCAGACTTCGTCCGGGGGGACCCCCATCTCGCTTCGCTCGCCGGGGCGGAACGGCATCACCACCCCGTCGAACGACAGCCAGTGGGCGGTCACCCCGTCGATCGAGCCGACCAGCTCCGTCAGCCAGGTGACCACGGAGTCGGGCATCGACCCCGAGGTGTCATAGGCGATCACGAGGTTCTTCTCCCGCACCGGGCCGCGCCGCGACAGCAGCGGATCGTGGCCCAGCGCCGCCAGCAGGGCGCCGCGCTTCTTCGGATATACCAGCCGCTCGCCCTCCCGCAGCTTGGAGGCGAGGACGTCGACCAGCCAGCGCTGCCACCAGTCGACCTTCCCCGTCCGCGGGGTCCGGCCGCGCAGCGCCCCCACGCCCAGCCGCCCCCACACCCGGCTCGCGTGCTCCGAGGTGCCGTCCGTACGGTCCATCAGGTCGAGCAACTCCCGCTCCGCGCCCGGGTGTCCGCGCCGGGCCGCGAGCAGGGTGTTGACCAGTGCGGAGGACACCGTCTCGTCGAGGGTCGGCTGATCGCCGTCCATCGTCTCCGGGGCCGTGAGATGCACACAGGAGGCTGTGGGGACGGGAGGCTCCCGCATGCGCTTGAGCTCGGAGAACACGGTCATGTCGGTCTCCACGAAGGCGTCGTATCCGAGCGGTTCGAGGCCCTGGTCCGTCAGATCGGCGGCGTAGTCCCGGTGGACCTCGCGCGGGTCGACCCCCGTGGGCCGGCCGTCGAGCCGCGGCAGCTCCTTGCGGCCGAGCCGGACCAGAGCGACATGGTTGATGGCGACCTCTGCGGCGAGGGTGAAGACCGGGTCGGCGCGCAGCTCGGGATCGGCGAACAGATGCCGGTGCACCAGATGCCGGGCCTCGTGGAAGAGGACGAACTTCACGCCCTCCAGGCCCAGCCGTACGAAGAAGCCGGGGTTGTAGAGCAGCGGACAGCTGCCGTCCCCGGAGGCCACCACGGCCGCGGTCGGCACGGCCGTCGTCGGGATCTGCTGGTGGCACTTCGCGTAGATCCAGGACGCCACCACGGAGTCCGTCAGCCCGAAATCCAGCAGCGCGGCCTCCTTCAGCCGCCGCGCCTCGGCGACCACCTCCGGTGCCGCCGGCCGCCAACGCTCCAGCGCCCGCCGGTCGGCCGGATCGACCACCGGTCCGTGCCCCGCCGCCGTCCTGTCGTACGCCATGTCCCGCCCCCGTTCTCAGCTGCCTCCTTTCGTATCAGGAGGCACTGACAACGGATCATGGCGGGAGGAGGGACGAGGCGGGGGAGGGCCGGTGTCCGGCGGCGGCACCTGGCCCGCCGCCGGGCACCGGCAGCCGCCTCAGCGGTCGTTGCCCAGGAGCCCGGCCCGCCGCAGGGCGTCCGCCATCGCGTCGTTGGCCGGTCCGGCGGAGCGGCCGCCCCGGCGGTCACCGCCGCGCGGTCCGCCGTCGCCCTGCCGCTGCCGCGGCGCGCCGCCCCGGCCGCCCTCGCGCGCTCCGCCGCCGTTGCCGCCCCGGCCGCCCTCACGCGAGCCACCGCCGTTGCCGCCCCGGCGCTCGCCGCCGCCGCGCCGCTCGCCGCCCGCCGCCGCGCCCTTGCCGTGCTCGTCGTCCAGACGCAGCGTCAGCGAGATCCGCTTGCGGGGAATGTCGACATCGAGCACCTTGACCCGCACGATGTCGCCGGGCTTGACCACGTCCCGCGGGTCCTTCACGAAGGTCTTCGACATCGCGGAGACATGGACCAGACCGTCCTGATGGACCCCCACGTCCACGAACGCCCCGAAGGCGGCGACATTGGTCACCACGCCCTCCAGGAGCATCCCCGGCTGGAGGTCGCCGATCTTCTCCACGCCCTCCTTGAAGGTCGCCGTCTTGAAGACCGGACGCGGGTCGCGGCCCGGCTTCTCCAGCTCCTGGAGGATGTCGCTCACCGTCGGCAGACCGAAGGAGTCGTCGACGAAGTCCGCGGCCTTCAGGGTGCGCAGCACCGAGGTGTTGCCGATCAGCGAACCGACCTCGGTACCGGCCGACTTCACCATCCGGCGCACCACCGGGTACGCCTCGGGGTGCACGCTGGAGGCGTCCAGCGGATCGTCGCCGCCCCGGATGCGCAGGAAGCCCGCACACTGCTCGTACGCCTTCGGGCCGAGCCGTGCCACGTCCTTGAGGGCCTTGCGGGAGCGGAACGGGCCGTTGCCGTCCCGGTGCGCCACGATGTTCTCGGCGAGACCGGAGCCGATGCCGGAGACCCGCGAAAGCAGCGGCGCGGACGCGGTGTTGACGTCCACCCCGACACCGTTCACACAGTCCTCGACCACCGCGTCCAGGGAACGCGACAGCTTCACCTCGGAGAGGTCGTGCTGATACTGGCCGACGCCGATCGACTTCGGGTCGATCTTGACCAGCTCGGCCAGCGGGTCCTGGAGACGGCGGGCGATGGACACCGCGCCACGCAGCGACACATCCAGGTCAGGCAGCTCCTGCGAGGCGAAAGCGGAGGCGGAGTACACCGAGGCACCGGCCTCGGACACCATCACCTTCGTCAGCTTCAGCTCCGGCTGGGCGGCGATCAGATCGGCCGCCAGCTTGTCGGTCTCGCGGGAGGCGGTGCCGTTGCCGATCGCGATCAGCTCGACGTCGTGCGCGCGGGCCAGCTTCGCCAGCGTGGCCAGGGAGGCGTCCCACTTCTGCTGCGGCACATGGGGGTAGATGGTCTCCGTGGCGGCCACCTTGCCGGTCGCGTCCACCACGGCGACCTTGACGCCTGTACGGAAACCGGGGTCCAGGCCCATCGTGGCGCGCGTACCGGCGGGCGCCGCCAGCAACAGATCGCGCAGGTTCGAGGCGAAGACCCGCACCGCCTCGTCCTCGGCGGCCTGCCGCAGCCGCAGCCGCAGATCGATGCCGAGGTGCACCTGGACCCGGGTGCGCCAGGACCAACGGACGGTGTCCTGCAGCCACTTGTCGCCCGGCCGGCCCCGGTCGGCGATGCCGAAGCGGTGCGCGATGGACTGCTCGTAGGAGCTGGGCCCCTCGGTGGCCGACGACGGGTCCTCCGGCTCCAGCGTGAGGTCGAGGATCTCCTCCTTCTCGCCACGGAGCATCGCCAGCACCCGGTGCGAGGGAAGCTCGGTGAACGGCTCGGCGAAGTCGAAGTAGTCGGCGAACTTCGCGCCGGCCTCCTCCTTGCCCTCGCGCACCTTCGCCGCGACCCGCCCGCGCGACCACATCCGCTCGCGCAGCTCACCGATCAGGTCGGCGTCCTCGCCGAACCGCTCCGTCAGGATGGCCCGCGCGCCCTCCAGGGCGGCGGCCGGATCGGCGACCCCCTTGGCGTCGTCCACGAACGCCGCGGCCGCGGCGGCCGGTTCCACCGACGGGTCGCTCAGCAGCCCGTCGGCCAGCGGCTCCAGGCCCGCCTCCCGCGCGATCTGCGCCTTGGTGCGCCGCTTGGGCTTGAACGGGAGGTAGATGTCCTCCAGCCGCGCCTTGGACTCGGCGCCGCGGATCTGCGCCTCCAGGGCGTCGTCCAGCTTGCCCTGGGACCGTACGGACTCCAGGATCGCCGTCCGCCGCTCCTCCAGCTCCCGCAGATAGCGCAGCCGTTCCTCCAGGGAGCGCAGCTGTGCGTCGTCGAGCGTCTCGGTGGCTTCCTTGCGGTAGCGCGCGATGAACGGGACGGTCGAGCCGCCGTCGAGCAGTTCGACCGCGGCCTTCACCTGCCGCTCCTTGACGCCGAGCTCCCCGGCGATCCTCGCTTCGATGGACCCGAGGGCCCCGATGGGCTCAGTGGATGCCGTCACGTTGATCCAGACCCGCCTTCCAGCGCTTGCATGAGCCTGCATTGTGCCGGGTGGCGGGCCGGACTGTCGCACCGCCCAGCCGCCGGGGTGTCCGTGAGTCACCGCGTCCGCCCGGAAGCCGGGAGGGACCGGCGGACACCCGTGGCGCGCCGGGGTGCACGACAACGCGCACACCCCCGGCGGCCGCGGGTGCCTCGTCCCTGAGGGAGCCTTACGTACCGGAACGCACCGAAACGCTACGGATCACTTGCCGAACAGCGCCGCGGGGAACGCCCCGGCCTCCATGACGGTGGTGGTGAAACCGGTCGCCAGCTCGGTGAGCCGGGCCACGCCCTCGGCGCCCAGGTGCTCGTACGGCGCCCGGTCCAGCCGGTCGGTCCTCCGCTCCAGCTCCTTGCGCAGCAGGATTCCGGCCTCGGTCAGTTCGCCCTCGGAGTCCAGGAGCTCCCGGGACCGCAGCCGCTCCTGCGCGTCCTGCCAGTCCTCCTCCGACCAGCCGCGGGTCGCCAGGACGCCCTTGGGGCTCATGCCCCGGCCGCTGGCCGTATGGGTGACCAGCGCCTCCAGCCCGTCCAGTTCGGCGTCGAGCAGGGCTATCAGGTGGCCGTCGCCGCGGTGTTCGCGCAGCAGTGTCGCGGCGTGCCAGTAGGCCAGGTGCGGGGCCTGCGGCACCGGCAGGTCGGCGTGTGCGGCGTACAGCGGCCGGGCCCGGCGGGTGCAGGCCTCGGCGGCCCGCAGCGCCAGCTCCGCCGCCTCCGCCATCTCCGCCGACTCCACGGCCTCGGGGCCGAGCAGCCGCCGCAGCGTGGCGTCCGCGGCGCGCAGCCGGGCGTCGAGCACCTCCTGCGGCGTGGTGACCGTCCAGATGTGCGGGACGTGCTGGGCGATGAGGCCGTGCCGGAAGTTGTAGAAGGTGGCCGTGACGGTGCCGGGGCCCACGGCGCCCATGGCCGCGGCGCGGCAGGCGAAGTACGCGGCGCTGCGGTTCTCCAGGCCGAGCTTCGCCATCTCCTCGGACAGCTCCGGCGCGAAGTAGTGCGTGGAGTGGAAGGGGTTGATGACGTTGTGGCAGGTGCGGCCGGCCTTCTCGGGCAGTGCGCTGGAAGAGGTCATACGGGCAGGGTACCGACCCGTCGGTATGGGTCCCGGGCAGGGGCCCGGTCGGCGCCCGCCCCGGGCGACGCGCGGCCCCGGTGGCAGGAAAGGTGGGTTTTCCGTCATTGCGGCCCTCGTCGCCGCTGCCCAGGATGGAGGACATGGAACAGCGCGATGTGCTCGTGGTTCTCTTCGACGGGGTGCAGGCCCTCGACGTCTGCGGACCGCTCGACGTCTTCAGCGGCGCGGCCCAGTGCGCCCCGGGCGCCTACCGGATTCGTACCGCCGGCCTCGACGGGGCGCCGGTCCGCACCACCAGCGGGCTGACGCTCGTCCCCGACCTCACCCTCGCCGCCGCGGCACCCCCGCACACCCTGCTGGTCCCCGGCGGCCAGGGCACCCGTACCCCCGACCCCCGGCTGATCGACTGGCTGCGCGCACACGCGCCCCGGGCCCGGCGGAAGGTCTCGGTGTGCAGCGGCGCGCTGCTGCTGGCCGAGGCCGGGCTGCTGGACGGCCGCCGGGCTACGACCCACTGGATGCTCTGCGACACCCTCGCCGCACGCTTCCCCGCGGTGCGTGTCGAACCCGAGCCGATCTACGTACGGGACGGCGATCTGGCCACCTCCGCGGGCGTGACGGCCGGGATCGACCTCGCGCTGGCCCTGGTGGAGGAGGACCTCGGCCGGGACCTCGCGCTGACCATCGCCCGGCACCTGGTCGTCTTCCTCCGGCGTCCGGGCAACCAGACCCAGTTCAGCGCCCAGCTCGCCGCCCAGACCGCACAGCGCAGGCCGCTGCGCGACGTCCAGCAGTGGATCACCGAGAACCCGGCGGCTGACCTCTGCGTCGACGCCCTCGCGGAGCGCGCGAGCCTCTCCCCGCGGCACTTCGCGCGGGCGTTCCGCGAGGAGACCGGCATGACGCCCGGCCGCTATGTCGACCGGGTACGGCTGGAGGCCGCCCGCCGGTGCCTGGAGGACACCACCGACGGCATCGAGCAGGTGGCGCGCCGCTGCGGCTACGGCACCCCCGAGGCGATGCGCCGCGCCTTCCTCCGCGTCCTGGGCGCCTCCCCGGCCGAGTACCGCCGCCGCTTCCAGCCGGCCGCCCCGCCCGTACCCACCGCCTGAACCACACCGGCCGCGACGACCACCGCGCCGGCCCCACCCACCGACGACAGGAACCGACCATGCAGCTCGCCATCCTTCTCTACGACAGCTTCACCACGCTCGACGCCATCGGCCCCTACGACACCCTCAGCCGGCTGCCGGGCGCCGAGACCGTGTTCGTCGGCGAACGCACCGGCCCGTACCGCAACGACCTCGGGTCGCTCGGGCTGGTCGCCGACGCCACGCTCGCCGAGGTCACCGCGCCGGACATCCTCGTCGTACCGGGCGGCCCCGGGCAGCTCGCCCACATGGCGGACGGCCCGCTGCACGAGTGGCTCCGCGCCGTGGACGCCCACACCACCTGGACCACCTCGGTGTGCACCGGTTCGCTGCTCCTGGGCGCCGCCGGTCTGCTCAAGGGGCGCCGGGCGACCTCCCACTGGCTGGCACTGGACCAGCTGCCCGGCCTGGGCGCCGAGCCGACCGGGGAGCGGGTGGTCTTCGACGGCAAGTACGTCACGGCGGCCGGCGTCTCGGCCGGTATCGACATGGGGCTGACGCTGGCCGGCCGGATCGCCGGGGACACCGTGGCGCAGACGATCCAGCTCGGCATCGAGTACGACCCCCGGCCGCCCTACGACGCGGGCTCCCCGGACAAGGCCCCGGCCGAGGTCGTCGCGGCGCTGCGGGGGCGCAGCCGGTTCGTGCTGACGGGCGAGGAGTAGGGGCGGGTCGCCGCCCCCTGGCCCGCGGCCTCAGCCCGCCGGCCAGGTGAAGCGCGGCGCCCGGCGCTCCAGAAAGGCGGCGGCACCTTCCACGGTGTCGCCGCTCGCGCGCGCCTGCGCGGCCCAGTACGCCCCGCGCTCCTCGGCCTCGGCGGGCGGGACGTCCCAGGTCCCGTCGGCCAGCTCCTTCGCCGCGGTCTGGGTCAGCAGTGAACGGCTCGCGAGGACGGCCGAGAACTCCGCCACCCGCTTGTCCAGCGCGCCCTCGGCCAGCACCTCGTCCACCAGCCCCGTACGCAGCGCCCGCGCACAGTCGATCAACTCCCCGGAGAACAGCAGGTACTTGGCGGCGGCGGGCCCGACCAGCCGGACCAGCCGCCGGGTGGCGGACGCCGGGTAGGCCACCCCGAGCTTGGCCGGCGTCACCCCGAACCGCGCGCCCTCCTCCGCGAACCGCAGATCACAGGCGGCCGCCAACTGGGCGCCACCGCCCACGCAGTAGCCGCGTATCGCCGCCAGCGTCGGCCCGGGGAACGCCGCCAGCGCCTCCTCCGCCGCCACCGCCAGCCCCTGCGACTCGGCGGCCCCCTCGCGCAGCGCCCCGATGTCGGCGCCCGCGCAGAACGTCCCGCCCTCACCGGTCAGCACCAGCGACCGGACGGAACGGTCACCCGCCAGCCGCTCCAGCAGCGGCGGCAGCTCCCGCCACATCGGCACCGTCATCGCGTTCCGCTTGCCGGTGTTGCTGATGGTGACGGTCGCTGTGCCGTCGCTGACATGCGTCTTCAGACCGGGTTCCATGCCCCGGATATTAGAGCGACCACGACGGACCGGGCCGGATACCATCGGCGGCCTGATGTCAGCAACTCTCGTCGCCAAAGACCTCGCCGCCGGCCACGGCGAGCGCGTCCTGTTCTCCGGCCTCGACCTGGTCGTCGCCCCCGGAGACGTGATCGGCCTCGTCGGCGCCAACGGGGCGGGCAAGTCCACCCTGCTGCGCCTGCTGGCCGGCCTGGACACCCCGGAGGAGGGCACGCTCGCCCTCAGCCCGCCCACCGCGACCGTCGGCCATCTCCCCCAGGAGCCCGACCGCCGTCCCGGAGAGACCGTACGGGCCTTCCTCGCGCGCCGCACCGGCGTCACCGACGCCCAGCTCGCCCTGGACACCGCCACCCAGGCGCTGGTCGAGGAGAAACCGGGCGCGGACGACGCCTACGCCACCGCGCTGGAGCGCTGGCTCTCCCTGGGCGCCGCCGACCTCGACGAACGCGCCGAGGAGACCGCCGCCCAGCTCGGCCTGACCGTCGGCCTCGACCAGCCGATGACCACGCTCTCCGGCGGCCAGGCCGCCCGCGCCTCGCTCGCCTCCCTGCTGCTCTCCCGTTACGACGTCTTCCTGCTCGACGAGCCGACCAACGACCTCGACCTGGACGGCCTCGGCCGGCTGGAGTCCTTCGTCACCGGGCTGCGCGCCGGCACCGTCCTGGTCAGCCACGACCGCGAGTTCCTGACCCGCACGGTCACCCGCGTCGTCGAACTCGACCTGGCCCAGCAGCAGGTCAACACCTACGGCGGCGGCTACACCTCCTACCTGGAGGAGCGCGAGCGGGCCCGGCGCCATGCGCGGGAGCAGTACGAGGAGTACGCCGACACCAAGGCCGCTCTGGAGACCCGCGCGCACACCCAGCGCAACTGGATGGAGAAGGGCGTCAAGAACGCCCGCCGCAAGGCCCCGGACAACGACAAGATCGGCCGCAAGGCCCGGGTGGAGGCCACCGAGAAGCAGGCCGCCAAGGCCAAGCAGACCCAGCGCCTGATCGAGCGGCTGGAGACCGTCGAGGAGCCGCGCAAGGAGTGGGAGCTGCGGATGGAGATCGCCGCCGCGCCCCGGGCCGGCGCGGTCGTGGCCACCCTGCGCGGAGCCGGCCTCCGGCGCGGCGGCTTCCGCTTCGGCCCGGTGGACCTGCAGATCGACTGGGCGGACCGGGTCGCCATCACCGGCCCCAACGGCTCCGGCAAGTCCACCCTGCTCGCCGCCCTCCTCGGCCGGCTCCCGCTGGACACCGGGCAGGCGGCACTCGGCCCCGGGGTGGTGGTCGGCGAGGTCGACCAGGCGCGCGGGCTGTTCCTGGGTGACGAACCGCTGATGGACGCCTTCCGGGTCTCCGTACCGGAGCTGTCGCCGGCCGATGTGCGCACCCTGCTCGCGAAGTTCGGGCTGAAGGCGGCGCATGTGCTGCGCCCGGCGCGCACCCTCTCGCCGGGGGAGCGGACCCGGGCCGCGCTGGCCCTCCTCCAGGGCCGCGGGGTCAACCTCCTCGTCCTGGACGAGCCGACCAACCATCTCGATCTGCCGGCCATCGAGCAGCTGGAGTCCGCGCTCGCCTCCTACCCGGGCACCCTGCTGCTGGTGACCCACGACCGCCGGATGCTGGAGGCCGTGCACACCACGCGCCGAATCGAGGTCGACGCCGGACGGATCACCGACCGCGCGGTGTGAGAACACCGGGACGGCGGCCTCCGGCGCCCGCGGTGATCACCGATTTGGCCCAGCGGCCGCCGACCCGTACTGTGGTGTTCACCGACGCGGGGTGGAGCAGCTCGGTAGCTCGCTGGGCTCATAACCCAGAGGTCGCAGGTTCAAATCCTGTCCCCGCTACTCATGACAGCAGGTCCGGTGCTCAGGCACCGGACCTGCTGCTTTTGTCGGCCCGATGGCCGTCGCGGCGTGGCCGGGAAGGCCGGATGGCCGGAACCGGCTCCCCGCCGGGCGGCGTCCGAGGGCGAGGAGCCGACGGCGGTCCCGGTGCGGCGGTCCGCGACCCGGCGCAAACGGAACAGGTCCGGTCTCCGGGTCGCGCGAACCGCTCGGAATCGGCCATAAGCCGTCGATAGATGCTGACTTGTGTTCAGCAGGCCGGTCCGGACCAATGCGTTCCCAACACTCGTCCTGTGAGGATGCCTTCCGGACCCCCCGCAGAACCCCCCGAAGAGCTGACCTCCCCGCTCGCGTACGAAGGTGTCTGGCGGTTCACCACCCCGGCACTGGAGGCCTCGGTGCCGCAGGCACGGCACGCGGTCCGGGATCTGCTCGCCGAACAAGGTGTGCCCGTCGCCGCCGTGATCATGGACGGCCTGCTGCTCATCGTCTCCGAACTCGTCACCAACGCCGTCCGGCACGCCGCCCTGCTCTCACCGCAGATCGCCGTCCAGCTCACCCTCGGGGCGAACTGGCTACGGGTCGCGGTCGAGGACGATCACCCCTACCGCCCCAAGGCGCTGGAGGCGGACCAGGGTGATCTGGGCGGCCGCGGACTGTGGCTGGTCAAGACGCTCACCGCCGAGGCCGGCGGCAAATGCGGCGTCGAGCACACCAGGAACGGCGGCAAGGCCATCTGGGCCGAGCTGCCGCTCACCCCGCCGGCTACCAGCCCGCCGTCCCTCCTGTGAGTTCGCGCACCGCCGGCCGCGCCGCGTCCAGCACGGTCATGAACCACGCGGAGAACGGCACCGCGGCATGCCGCTCGGCCAGCTCCTCCGGAGTCACGAAGGCGATCTCGCCGATCTCCTCGGGGTCGGGCGCCGGCTCCGCCCGCACCAGCCCGACGAACAGGTGGTTGTACTCCTGCTCCACGAGGCCGGACGCCGGGTCGGGGTGGTTGTAACGGACCGTGCCGGCCTCGGCCAGCAGGGAGGGGGCCACTCCCAGCTCCTCCGCGGTCCGGCGGGCGGCGGCCGCGAACGGCGCCTCGCCCGGGTACGGATGCCCGCAGCAGGTGTTGGACCACACACCGGGGGAGTGGTACTTCCCCAGCGCCCGGCGCTGGAGCAGCAGCCTCCCCTTCTCGTCGAAGAGGAAGACCGAGAACGCCCGGTGCAGCTGCCCGGGGGGCTGGTGGGCCGCGAGCTTCTCCGCGGTGCCGATCGTCGTACCGTCCTCGTCGACCAGCTCCAGCATGATCGGTTCGGCGGTGCCGCCCGGTGTGCTCACCGCCGGGTCCCCGGCGGTCTGTCCGTTGGCAGGTGTGATCGGCATGCCCATCCTTGTCGTCGGTCTTCGACGCCAAGTCTGCCCTAGCCGGGTCCGCATCAGCGGCACAGTGGGTGCGCGGCGCCACAAGCGGGCGCGCCGGCCCTCGGACGCGCCCGCCGTGAGATGGTCCACATCCGCCGTCGCGCGCCCCGTCTCCGGCGCGGCGGGTGCCGCGCGCCGCCGGACCTGGGATGGCTCTCACCACACGGGCCCCGGCACAACCCGCCCGCCCCGTGACCAGCCCGCTCATAACCGGCACCGGATCGGGTCCGGGCCCGCGGGCCAGTTGTTCATGCGCCACCCGATCCACCATGATGATCGCGGCAGGCGCAGCCGGCGGTCACTCGATCGTGCGGTGAATGCGCGGTGAACGGCCGCATCCGGCGATCCGATAGCCTCTGCCGACGTGCCACCCGGCCCTCCCAGGGGCGAGGTGTGCCACGCCCGCTGCCCGGGTAGTTCGTATCGAATGCGGATCGACTGCGGACCGGCCCGTGCTGCCTTGTCAGCATCCAAGGAGTGAGTTCGTCTGTCGACCGCCATCCTCACCGGTCCGCCGGTAGCCGGGTCGCCGCTCGAAGCCGACCTGCGCGTGCTGGGCTTTGACGTCCGTACGGCGAACGATCCCGCGGCCGCCGCCGAGCTGATCAGCGCGGTGCCCGCCCACGAGCGGGTCGCCGTCGTCGACCCGCGCTTCGTCGGGCACCAGCACGCCCTGCGGCTGGCGCTGACCGACCCCCGCTTCCCGGCCGCGGCCGTGCCCGGCGCGCTCACCGCGCAGCCCGCGGCCCGCGCCGCGCTCGCCCGCGCGGTCGGCAGAATCCCGGTCGGCGCCGGCACCGCCCACCTCACGGACGTCCTCACCGACACCCTCACCGAGTCCCTGGACCACGACGAGGCCGGTCTGCACCGCGTCGAGCTGGGCAGCCTGGTCGCCACCGTCGCGCTGACTCCCGCCCAGCGCGCGGAGGCCCGCGAGGCCGTCGACGCCGTCGACGAGGAGGCGGTACGGCTGCGCACCGCCGTGAAGTCCCGCGACGGGTTCTTCACGACGTACTGCATCAGCCCGTACTCCCGCTACCTCGCCCGCTGGTGCGCGCGGCGCGGGCTCACCCCCAACCAGGTCACCACCGCCTCGCTGCTCACCGCGCTGATCGCGGCCGGCTGCGCGGCCACCGGCACCCGCGGCGGCTTCGTCGCCGCCGGATTCCTGCTCCTCTTCTCCTTCGTCCTGGACTGCACCGACGGGCAGCTCGCCCGCTACTCCCTGCAGTACTCGACGATGGGCGCCTGGCTCGACGCCACCTTCGACCGGGCCAAGGAGTACGCCTACTACGCGGGCCTGGCCCTGGGCGCGGCCCGCGGCGGTGACGACGTCTGGGCGCTGGCGCTCGGCGCGATGGTCCTGATGACCTGCCGCCATGTCGTCGACTTCTCCTTCAACGAGGCGAACCACGACGCCACCGCCAACACCAGCCCCACCGCCGCCCTCTCCGGCAAGCTCGACAGCGTCGGCTGGACGGTCTGGGTGCGCCGGATGATCGTGCTGCCGATCGGCGAACGCTGGGCCATGATCGCCGTGCTCACCGCGCTGACCACCCCGCGCATCGTCTTCTACGCCCTGCTCGTCGGCTGCGCGCTGGCCGCCTGCTACACCACGGCAGGACGGGTGCTGCGCTCGCTGACCCGCCGGGCCCGGCGCACCGACCGCGCCGCACAGGCACTGGCCGACCTCGCCGACTCCGGGCCGCTCGCCGAGCTGATCGCCGCCGCCGCGCGCGGCCGCGGCCGGACCGGTTCCTACCTGGCTCCCGCTATGGCGTTTCTCTCGGTCGCGGTGCTGCTGGTCTGGGTGATCTTCGAGCACGACCCCGCCTCCTGGCTCACCGTGGGCGTCGCCGCCTGCTCCGCGCTGCTGGCCGGCGCGGCGGTGTCCCGGCCGCTCAAGGGCGCTCTCGACTGGCTCGTCCCGCCCTTCTTCCGGGCCGGTGAGTACGTCACGATCCTGGTGCTGGCCGCCCGCGCGGACGTCCCCGGAGCGCTGCCCGCGGCGTACGGGCTGGTCGCGGCGGTCGCCTACCATCACTACGACACGGTCTACCGCATCCGTGGTGGCACCGGAGCCCCGCCCCGGTGGCTGGTCCGGGCGACCGGCGGACATGAGGGACGGATTCTCGTGATCACCGTCCTCGCCGCCGCGCTGTCCCCTGAAGGTTTCACAATCGCGCTGACGGCCCTTGCTGTGGTCCTGGCGCTGCTGGTGCTCATCGAGAGCATCCGTTTCTGGGTGTCCTCCCAAGCACCCGCCGTACACGATGAAGGAGAACCCGCATGATCGGCCTCGTGCTGGCCGCCGGCGCCGGACGGCGTCTGCGTCCCTACACCGACACCCTGCCCAAGGCCCTGGTGCCGGTCGACGGGGACACCACCATCCTCGACCTGACCCTCGGCAACTTCGCCGAGATCGGCCTGACCGAGGTCGCGATCATCGTCGGCTACCGCAAGGAAGCCGTCTACGAGCGCAAGGAGGCCCTGGAGCAGAAGTACGGCCTCAAGCTCACCCTCATCGACAACGACAAGGCCGAGGAGTGGAACAACGCCTACTCCCTGTGGTGCGGCCGTGACTCGATCAAGCACACCGTGATCCTCGCCAACGGCGACACCGTGCACCCGGTCTCCGTCGAGAAGACCCTGCTCGCCGCCCGCGGCAACGGCCAGAAGATCATCCTCGCGCTGGACACCGTCAAGCAGCTCGCCGACGAGGAGATGAAGGTCGTCGTGGACCCCGCCAAGGGCGTCCAGAAGATCACGAAGCTGATGGACCCGGCCGAGGCGACCGGTGAGTACATCGGCGTCACCCTCATCGAGGGCGAGGCCGCCGAGGAGCTGGCCGACGCCCTGAAGACCACCTTCGAGCGGGACCCCGACCTCTACTACGAGGACGGCTACCAGGAGCTGGTCAACCGCGGCTTCAAGGTGGACGTGGCCCCGATCGGCGACGTCAAGTGGGTCGAGATCGACAACCACGACGACCTGGCGAAGGGCCGTGACATCGCATGCCAGTACTGACCCGCCTCATCCCGTCCCCGGTCGTCGTTGACATCAACGCCGGCGCCCTGGACGACCTGGCGGGCCTGCTGGCCGATCAGCGCATCTCCGCGTCCGGCAAGCTCGCCATCGCGATCAGCGGCGGCTCGGGGGCACGGCTGCGCGAGCGGCTGTCCCCCGCGCTGCCGGGCGCCGAGTGGTACGAGGTCGGCGGCGGCACCCTGGACGAAGCGATCAAGCTCGCCGACGCCATGAAGAAGGGGCACTACGACGCGGTCGTGGGCCTCGGCGGCGGCAAGATCATCGACTGCGCCAAGTTCGCCGCGGCACGCATCGGCCTGCCGCTGGTCGCCGTCGCGACGAACCTGTCGCACGACGGCCTGTGCTCGCCGGTGGCCACGCTGGACAACGACGCGGGCCGCGGCTCCTACGGTGTGCCGAACCCGATCGCCGTGGTGATCGACCTCGACATCATCCGCGAGGCCCCGGTCCGGTTCGTCCGCTCCGGCATCGGCGACGCGATCTCCAACATCTCCGCGGTCGCGGACTGGGAGCTCTCCCACCGCGAGACCGGTGAGGACATCGACGGACTGGCGGCCGCCATGGCGCGCCAAGCCGGCGAGGCCGTGCTGCGCCACCCCGGTGGCGTCGGCGACGACAACTTCCTCCAGGTGCTCGCCGAGGGGCTGGTCCTCACCGGCATCTCGATGTCGGTGGCCGGCGACAGCCGTCCGGCGTCCGGGGCCTGCCACGAGATCAACCACGCGCTGGACATCCTCTTCCCCAAGCGCGCCGCGAGCCACGGCGAGCAGTGCGGCCTGGGCGCCGCCTTCGCCACGCATCTGCGCGGGGACAAGGAGACCCGGGACCTGATGGTCGAGGTGCTGCGCCGGCACGGGCTGCCGGTCACGCCGGGCGAGATCGGCTTCACCGACGAGGAGTTCGTCGAGGCCGTCGCGTACGCGCCCAAGACCCGCCCCGGGCGCTACACCATCCTCGAGCACCTCGACCTGTCCGCCGACCAGATCAGGGACGCATACGCCGACTATGCACAAGCCGTCAGTAGCTGAACTCCGCCCGGTCGTGCACCCCGAGGGTGTCAAGGACCGGCGCAGCGGTGAGCACTGGGGCGGTCGCCTCTACATGCGCGAGATCTCCCTGCGCATCGACCGGCACCTGGTGAACACGAAGGTCACGCCCAACCAGCTGACCTACCTGATGACCGTTTTCGGCGTCCTCGCCGCCCCGGCACTGCTGGTGCCGGGGATCGCGGGCGCCGTCCTCGGCGTGCTGATGGTCCAGCTGTACCTGCTGCTCGACTGTGTCGACGGCGAGGTCGCCCGCTGGAAGAAGCAGTTCTCGCTCGGCGGGGTGTACCTGGACCGGGTCGGCGCCTACCTGTGCGACGCCGCGGTCCTGGTCGGCTTCGGGCTGCGCGCCGCCGACCTGTGGGGCACCGGCCGGATCGACTGGCTGTGGGCCTTCCTCGGCACCCTCGCCGCGCTCGGCGCCATCCTGATCAAGGCCGAGACCGACCTGGTCGGTGTCGCCCGTCACCAGGGCGGGCTGCCGCCGGTCAAGGAGGCGGCCTCCGAGCCGCGGTCCTCCGGGATGGCGCTGGCCCGTAAGGCGGCCGGGGCGCTGAAGTTCCACCGGCTCATCCTCGGTATCGAGGCGTCCCTGCTGATCCTGGTCCTGGCGGTCCTGGACACCATCCGGGGCGACCTGTTCTTCTCGCGTCTGGGCGTCGCCGTGCTCGCCGGCATCGCGCTCCTCCAGACGGTGCTCCACCTTGTGTCCATCCTCGCCTCCAGCAGGCTCAAGTGACGGGGGCGTCCCGAATGCGGATCGGTGCGGTTGTCCTGACGATGGGCAACCGCCCCGAGGAGCTGCGCGCGCTGCTCGACTCGGTCGCCAAGCAGACCGGCGACCCGATCGAGACCGTCGTCGTCGGCAACGGTTCGCCGCTGCCCGAGCTCCCCGAGGGCGTACGGACGGTCGAGCTGCCCGAGAACGTGGGCATCCCGGCCGGCCGCAATGTCGGTATCGAGGCGTTCGGCCCCGGCGGCGGTGACGTCGACGTGCTGCTCTTCCTCGACGACGACGGGCTGCTGGCCAGGGAGGACACCGCCGAACTGTGCCGCGAGGCGTTCGCCGCCGACCCGGAGCTGGGCATCATCAGCTTCCGGATCGCCGACCCGGACACCGGCGAGACCCAGCGCCGGCACGTCCCGCGGCTGCGCGCCTCGGACCCGATGCGGTCGTCGCGGGTCACCACCTTCCTCGGTGGTGCGAACGCGGTCCGTACGCATGTCTTCGAGGAGGTCGGCGGGCTGCCCGACGACTTCTTCTACGCGCATGAGGAGACGGACCTGGCCTGGCGGGCGCTGGACGCGGGCTGGCAGATCGACTACCGGTCGGACATGGTCCTCTTCCACCCGACGACGGCACCGGCCCGGCACGCGGTCTACCACCGGATGGTGGCCCGTAACCGTGTGTGGCTGGCCCGCCGAAACCTTCCGGCGCTGCTGGTTCCGGTCTATCTCGGTGTCTGGTTCCTGCTGACGCTCGCCCGCCGGCCCTCGCGACCGGCACTGCGGGCCTGGCTGGGCGGGTTCATGGAAGGCTGCGTCACCCCGTGCGGTCCCAGGCGCCCCATGAAGTGGGCTACCGTTTGGCGACTGACCCGACTGGGCCGCCCTCCCGTCATCTGACAAGCTCGTATCTGAGAGCATCAGGCGCGAGCCGGGGCGTGGCCCCGGCAGCGCACCTTGAGGACGAAAGTGTCAACTGTGAGCGAGACCACGCACGACAGTGCGGTCGCCATGAGTGCCCCGCCATCTTCCGACGAAGGGCTCACCGCTGCCCAGCGGGCCCAGAAGTACGGGCTCTCGCAGAGCGGGGCCCGCCCCAGCCTCCCGGAGTACGTCCGGCAGCTGTGGGAGCGGCGGCATTTCATCCGCGCCTTCGCCGGCGCCAAGCTGACGGCGCAGTACAGCCAGGCCAAGCTCGGACAGGTCTGGCAGGTGGCGACGCCCCTGCTGAACGCGCTCGTGTACTACTTGATCTTCGGCCTGCTGATCGGCACGAGGAAGGGCATCCCCGACTACGTCCCGTACCTGGTGACCGGTGTCTTCATCTTCACCTTCACCCAGAGTTCGGTGATGGCCGGTACGCGGGCGATCTCGGGGAACCTCGGCCTGGTGCGGGCGCTGCACTTCCCGCGTGCCTGCCTGCCGATCTCGTTCTGCCTGATGCAGCTCCAGCAGCTGTTCTTCTCCATGGGTGTGCTGGTCCTCATCCTGCTGGGCTTCGGGCAGCTGCCGACCTGGTCGTGGCTGCTGGTCGTGCCGGCGCTGGCGCTGCAGTTCGTGTTCAACACGGGCCTGGCGATGGTGATGGCGCGGCTGGGCTCCAAGACCCCGGACCTGGCGCAGCTGATGCCGTTCATCATGCGGACGTGGATGTACGCGTCCGGCGTGATGTTCAGCATCGACCTGATCCTCAAGGACAAGCACGTCCCGGCGTTCGTCGAGGTCCTGCTCAACGTGAACCCGGCCGTGGTCTACATCGACCTGATGCGGTTCGCGCTGATCGACAGCTTCACGGCGAACGAGCTGCCGCCGCATGTCTGGGCGCTCGCCGGGGGCTGGGCGCTGGTGATGGGCGTCGTGGGCTTTGTGTACTTCTGGAAGTCTGAGGAGCGGTACGGACGTGGCTGAGCAGAACAACGGCGTCCAGCCGACCGAGGCGGCCGCGGAGCGCATCCCGACGGTGATCGCGGACGATCTGCACATCGTCTACCGGGTCTACGGCACCGGCGCGGGCAAGGGCAGCGCCACCGCGGCGCTCAACCGCATCGTCCGCCGCAAGCCCACCGCGGGCGTGCGGGAGGTGCACGCGGTCAAGGGTGTGTCGTTCACGGCGTACCGGGGTGAGTCGATCGGTCTGATCGGGTCCAACGGTTCGGGCAAGTCGACGCTGCTCAAGGCGGTGGCCGGGCTGCTGCCCGCCGAGCGCGGCAAGGTCTACACGCACGGCCAGCCCTCGCTGCTGGGCGTCAACGCGGCCCTGATGAACGACCTGACCGGCGAGAA